>CAIYWM010000393.1 GCA_903929895.1 uncultured Alphaproteobacteria bacterium | reverse complement strand
TGCATCTGGTCGGGCACAATCTGCGCACCCACATCGCCGAGCTCGAAAAGCGGATGCGCGCCGCCGCCGCCGACCTCGAATTCGAAGAGGCCGGCCGCCTGCGCGACGAAATCCGCCGCCTCGAAGCCCATGAGCTCGAGCTGCCGGGCCAGGCCGCCAGCGCCAATGTTGGCGTCCATCTCGGCAAGATGCAGCATTCCCGAGTCTTTCGCGGTGTGCGCACCGGCTCCGGCGGAGGCGGCAAGCCAGCGCGGCGCAGCGGGCGCTAGGAGATCACGATGCGCTTGGGTCCAATCGCAGCTCTTCTCTTCTTCATGTGCATCGGGCCACTGGCCGCACAGGATCGCCAGCAGGTCGTCAGCCTGCCCGGTCCCGGTGGATCCACGCTGGTCGCGACGGTGATGCGACCGCCGGGCGAGGCAAGAAGCCCGCTGGTCGTCATCAATCACGGCTCACCCGCTGACAGTTCTCAGCGTTTCAAGATGGAACGTCCACGCTTTACGGCCTTGTCGTCGTGGTTCCTCTCGCGTGGCTATGTCGTGGCGCTGCCGTTGCGGCGCGGCTACGGCGAGACCGGCGGCGACTGGGCCGAAGGCTATGGCTTGTGCGACGCGCCCGACTACTACAGGGCAGGCTTGCAGGGCGCCGCCGACATCCAGGCCACCATCGACTTCATGCGTGCACAGCCTTACGTCGCGCCCGACCGTACCATCGTGGTCGGTCAGTCGGCCGGCGGCTGGGCCACCATCGCCCTGTCGAGTCGCAGCCCGCCGGGCGTAGCGGCCATGATCAACTTCGCCGGCGGGCGCGGCGGACATCAGAAGCTCGCGGGCGGCGGTATCGGCAACTGCACGCCTCGAGCGCTGGTCGACGCCGCCGCCAGATACGGCACGACCGCCCGGGTCCCGATGCTCTGGATCTATGCCGAGAACGACAGCTTCTTCGAGCCGTCTCTCGCCAAGCGAATGGTCGAGGCCTATGACGGCGCGGGCGGCAAGGCCGTGTACAGGCCAGTGGGCGCGTTCGGTCGCGATGGGCACAGTCTTGCGGGATCGAGCAACGGCAATTCCGTCTGGGGACCGCTGATCGAGAGTTTTCTCGCCGGCCTCAGGTAGGTCGCTATAGTCCCGGCGCATGCCCGCTGCGCCGACCGACCTTCGTCGTTATCTCGCCGCCCTCGCCTCGCTGACCCTGATCCAGGTCATCGCGACGATGGTGTTCAACCAGGCGTCGGTGCTGGCGCCGGCCGCCGCCACCGAATTCGGCGTCGCGGCGGCGGACGTCGCCTACTACGTGTCGATCGTCTATCTCGCGGCGATGATCTCGACCGTGGGCGGCGGCACGCTCACCCGCAGGATGGGACCGATCCGCTTCATCCAGACCGGACTCACCATCGCGGCCCTGGGCTCCTTCGTCTTCGCGACGGGCGGCCTGGCGATGGCCGCGCTTTCGGCCTTCATCGTGGGCCTGGGCTCGGGCCCGCTCACCATCGCCAGCTCGCACATCCTGGCGCGCGTGTCGCCGCCGCGCCTCGCAAACGTCACCTTCTCGCTGAAGCAGAGCGGCGTGCCCGTCGGCTTCGCGATCTGCGGCGCCGTGCTGCCGACCCTCGCGCTGGATTTCGGCTGGCGCTGGGCCGCGGCCTCGGTCGGCCTCCTTTCGATCACCGCCGCCATCGCCATCCAGCCGCTGCGCGTCCTGTATGACGACGAGCGCAGCGGCGGTTCAGCGCACCTGCCGACGCTGGCGGAGATCTTCGAGCCGCTGCAACTCGCCTGGCGCGACCCGATCCTGCGGCCGATGTGCTTCATCGGCATGCTGTTCTCCGCCACGCAGGCGATCGTCGTGAACTTCACCGTCGTCTATGCCGTCGACGGGCTTCAGATGTCCTACGTGCTGGCCGGCACGCTCCTGTCGGCGGCAACGGTCGCCGGCGCCTTCGGCCGCATTTTCTGGGGTGCGCTCGCCGACCTGTTGCGGAAACCGTCGGCGGTGCTGGCGGGCATCGGCACCATCATCGCGGTGGCCGCGACCGTGATGGCCTTCTCGACGCCCGCCTGGCCCACCAGCGCCGTCTACATCGTCTGCACGATCCTGGGCGGCACCGCCGTCGGCTGGAACGGCGTGTTCATCGCCGAAAGCGCTTCGCGGGCGCCGCCGGGACGGGCCGCGGAATTCACCGGCGCGACCCAGCTCTTCGTCTTCTGCGGCGCACTCCTGTCGCCGCTTCTCTTCCGCACCGTTCTGGCCATCACCGGCGTCTATGAGGCGGCCTATCTCCTGCTGGCCGCCGGCGTGGCGACGGCGTCGTTCTTCCTCGGCCGCGCGGCGCTGCGCCGGTCCTGACTCACTCTTCCTTGAGCGCGCTTTCGTGCCAGCGGCGCAGCAGCAGGTGCGAGACCAGCGACAGCAACAGGTAGATCGCGATGCCCGCCGCGGAGATCAGCACGAGGGCCGCGAACATGCGCGGGATCTTGAGTTGGTAGCCCGATTCGAGGATGCGGTAAGCAAGGCCCGACTCGCGCCCGCCCGAGCCCGCCACGAACTCGGCCACCACGGCGCCGATCAGCGCCAGGCCGCCCGAGATGCGCAGGCCCCCCAGGAAGTAGGGCAGCGCCGCCGGCAGACGCAGGTCAAGCAGCGTGCGCCATCGGCTCGCGCCATAGAGTTCGAACAGGTCGAGCAGGTTGCGGTCGACCGAGCGCAGGCCCAGCACCGTGTTGGAGAGGATCGGGAAGAAGGCCACCAGCCAGGCACAGATCAGCAACGAGACATCGACGTCGTCGACCCAGGCGATGATCAGCGGCGCGATGGCCACGATCGGCGTCACCTGCAGGATGATGGCGTAGGGAAAGAGCGACAGCTCGATCCAGCGCGACAGCGAGAACAGCAGCGCCAGCAGAACGCCGCCCAGCACCGCGGCCAGCAGCGCCTGCAGCGTGATCGTGAGCGTCACCAGCAGCGCCGGCCACAGCGTGCCCCAGTCCGACACCAGCGTCTTCGCCACCAGGATCGGCCCCGGCAGGATATAGGGCGGGATCGCCATCGCCCGCACCAGGCCCTCCCACAGGGCCAGCATGAAGAGGCCCATCAGGACCGGGGCGACGATGCGGGCGCTCATGGCATCATCCCCAGCCTCATCCTGAGGAGCGACGCGCAGCGTCGCGTCTCGAAGGATGGGATCAGGCGAAGCGTTCGTAGCCCATGCTTCGAGACGCCGGGCTGCGCCCGGCTCCTCAGCATGAGGTCGTGCTCTGAAAAATGGGCGCTCATGCCGTCATCGCTTCCGAAAGCTGCGCCGAGGTGAGCCGGCAGAGGGCGGCGTAGTCGGCGGAGGTGCCGAAGGCCTCGCTGCGCGGATAGGGCGCCGGGATGGCGAGTTCGGAGCGCACCCGGCCAGGGCGCGCGCTCATCACCACGATGCGCTGCGACAGGAACACCGATTCGAACACCGAGTGGGTTACGAACACGGCCGTGAAATGCGTGCGCTGCCAGAGTTCCAGCAGGTCGGTGTTCAGCCTGCGCCGCGTGATCTCGTCGAGCGCGGCGAAGGGTTCGTCCATCAGGAGCAGCTTCGGCGAGGTGACGAGCGCACGCGCGATCGACACCCGCATCTTCATGCCGCCCGACAGTTCACGCGGATAGCTGTTCTCGAAGCCCTTGAGCCCGACGCCCGCGAGCGCGTCGGCGGCGCGCGCCTCGCGTTCCGAGCGTGACATCCCGCGCAGCTTGAGCGGCAAGGCCACGTTGGCCAGCGCCGTCGTCCACGGCATCAGGGTCGGTTCCTGGAAGACGAAGCCCAGGTCGGGCTTGCCCTGCGGCCACTCGATCGTGCCGGCGCTCGGCTCGGCGAGGCCCGCGATCAGGCGCAGCAGGGTCGATTTTCCGCAGCCCGAGGGGCCGAGCACGCTCAGGAACTCGCCAGCCTCGATGTCGAGCGAGGCGCCGCCCAGCGCCTGGACACCGTTCGCGAAGACCCTGGAGACGTCGCGGACCCGAACGAGCGGCATCAACCCGCAGGCAAGGTCAGGTCGAGGCGCGTGGCCCAGACCGGGAGGGGTAGCGTGTCGCGCGCGGCGAGGTTGGCGGGTAGCGCGGCGCGATCGGTGACCTTGGCAAAAGGCAGGACGAGGCCGGCGCGCACCCCGAACACCGCATCGCCATCGAGATGCGCGTCATCCTCAGGGAAGAACTCGGTGATCAGCGGCGGATGGCCGGGCGCCTGGATGATCATGTGCAAATGGGCGGGCCGCCAGGCGTCGCGACCGAGAACGCGCAGCATGTCGCCGGCCGGGCCGTCGTCCGGCACCTTGTAGGAGACCGGCCGCACGGTGGTGAAGGCGAAGGTGCCGTCCTCCGCCACGGCGAGGCGCGCGTGATAGTTGGTCGGCGACTGCGCGGCGTCCTGCTGGGCATAGAGGCCATTGCCCGCATTCTGCCAGATCGCCAGCACGGCCCCTTTCGCGGGCGCGCCCTTTCGATCGACGACGCGACCGCTCACGACCAGCGGATCGCCCACCTGGCCGCGCCACAGATCGCCGCCATTCCGCAGCTCGGGCGCCCCCTCGATATGGAACGGGCCGAGCACGGACGACGGCGTTCCGCTGCCGGCGGCGTTCACCATGTCCACGAGCGACGACACGCCGAGCAGGTCGGAGAACAGGATGTATTCGTTGCGCTTGTCGTCGGTGAATTGCGTCGCACGGGTGAGCGCGTCGATGGCGGCGCCCCACTCCGCCTGCGTGACCTTGTTCTCGCGCACGAAACTGTGCAGGTGGCCGGCCAGTGAGACCAGCAGGGTCCGCGCCCGCGCGGACGGGGCGTTGCGGGCATAGTCGGCGAAGGCCTGGGTGATCGAGGTCGGGGTGAGATTGCGCACGAAAGCCTCCCTGGGGTCGGGGCCTCGGCCCGTTACCGCGGCGCCCGCAGGAGCGCGTCGTAGTCCGCCCGCAGCAGCGCAAAAAGCAGATGGTCGGCCCAATGGCCATTGATGCGCAGATACTGCCGGGCCAGCCCCTCCTCGTGGAAGCCGACCTTGGTCAGCACGCCCTTGGAGGGTTCGTTGTGCGGCAGGCAGGCGGCCTCGAGCCGGTGCAGCCGCAAGTCGTCGAACACGAACGGCAGGGTGGCGCGCAGGCCGTCGGTCATCAGGCCCTGGCCGGCAAAGGGCTGGCCCATCCAGTAACCGACGGACGCGGCCTGGGCGACGCCGCGGCGGACGTTGCTGAGGTTGATTCCGCCGACCAGCCGGCGGCCTTCATTGGTGAAGACGAACAGGCCGTAGGCCTCCCCTGCCCGCCATTCCTTGATCTGCTGCCGCAGCCGGCGCCGGAAATGGTCGCGGGACAGCGAATCCTCGGGCCAGGTGGGCTCCCACGGGGTCAGGAAGGCCCGGCTGCGGGCGCGCAATTCGGCCCATTCCGGCCAGTCATCCAGGCTCGGCGCGCGCAGAAACACGCGCTTCCCGGTAATCCGGGTCATCCCTGACAGCGACAATGGGACGTCGGCAAAGCGGAACATCTTGGGCTATACTCGTGCTTCTTTGGAATTCTTGCATGTTTTCCGGGGTTCGACGTAGGAAATTGAGACGGTCCGCCACGCACCCGGTCGCCGGAAGAGCTGCCGCCATTCGGCCAAACGGGCGTATTACATTCATCCATCGCAAGTCCTCGAGGCACATCGGCCATGGAAACGGCTAGCAAACCCAGTGTCGGCGAAAAGGGCAGATTCTATCTGACCAAGCACATCTGGCTTCCTCAGCAGCCGCTGGAGGATTTCAACCTCAAGCTTTCGGACATGATCCTGCGGAACATGCCGAAGCTGCCGCTGGGCGGCGAGGACGCGATGAAGGTCTTCCCGGTCCTGGGTGAGCTCAAGAAGAGCCACGCCAAGATCAAGGCCGACCTCGAGTATCTCCTGAGCCATCATGAAGAGATCCCTGCCCTGCACGAGGTCCACCCGCGCGACCTCTATGTGCCGGGCCGCGCCTGGCGGACCTTCCTGCTGAAGCTGTGGGGCCATGACGTTCCGGAGAACGCCGCAGCGGTGCCGGACACGATGGCTGCGATTGCGAAAATCCCCGGCGTCCACACGGCGCTGTTCAGCATCCTCGCCGGCCGCGCCGAGATCGAGCCGCACCGCGGATCAGCGGCTGGCATCATCCGCTTCCACTACCCGCTGATCGTGCCGAAGGAGCCCGAGAAGTGCTGGATCGAGATCGGCGGCCACCATTTCTTCTGGAAGGAAGGCGAGCCGCTGGTGTTCGACGACACGCGCGAGCATTGGGTGAAGAACCAGACCGACGAGACGCGGGTCGTGCTGATCATCGACTTCAACGCCCCGATGCCGTTCCCGATGAATCTCTACACCGGCCTGCGCTACAATCTGGTCCGCCGCAGCGCCGAGATTAAGACCGCCATCGAACGCGCCGCGATCGGCGTCCCTCCGCGCACGGCCGAAACCGAACTTCCGAAAGCTGCCTGAGCAAAACACCACCTCACCCTGAGGAGGCTGCGCAGCAGCCGTCTCGAAGGGTGGGTTTCAGGTGCATCGGCAGCCCATCCTTCAAGACGCGCGCCTGCGGGGCGCTCCTCAGGATGAGGATTGTTGGGAGCGCGCGCTCTCTTACGCCGCGAGGCGGCCGGCGATCTTGTCGAGCGATTCGAGGCCGTCGATCGGGCCCAGGGCGGCGAGGGTGAGTTCGCCCTGCAGCAGGCGACGCGCAACACGACGGACGGCGTCCTGGTCGACCGCCTCGATGCGCGACACGATCTCGGCATAGGGGATCGTGCGGCCATGGACGATCAGGTGGCGCGCCGCCTGCTCGCAGCGCGCGCCGCTGGATTCGAGGGCCATCAGCGTACCGGCCTTGATCTGGTTGCGGGCGCGCACGAGTTCCTGCTCGTTCAGCGTATCGGCCACGGTGACGAATTCCTCGCACACCGCGGGCACCAGCTCGGCCAGATCGTCTTCACCGGTGCCGGCATAGATGCCGAACAGGCCGCCATCGGCGTAGGCCGTGTTGAAGCAATGGATGCCATAGACCAGCCCCCGCTCCTCGCGGATGCGCTGGAAAAGGCGCGAGGACATGCCGCCGCCGAACAGGGTCGAATAGATGGCCAGCGCGAAATAGTCCGGGTCACGGTAGCCGATGCCCTCGCAGCCCAGCACGAGATGCGCCTGTTCGAGCACGCGCTGCTCGCGGCCGTCGCCGCCGACATAGGCGAGCGGGACCGGCCGCTCGGCGTTGGCGGGCGTGCGCGGGACCGTGCCGAAATGCTTCTCGGCGAGATCGACGATCTGGTCGTGCTCGACCCGGCCGGCCGCCGACAGGACCATGTTTCCCGCCGTGTAGTGGCGGGCGAGATAGGCGAAGAGATCGTCTCGGCCGATCGCCTCGACCGATGTGGCGGTGCCGAGCACCGGCCGGCCGAGCGGCTGGCCGGGCAGCGCGGTCTCCTGGAACTGGTCGAAGATCAGGTCGTCAGGCGTATCGAGCGCCTGGCCGATCTCCTGCAGGATGACTCCGCGCTCGCGCTGCAGCTCGTCGGGATCGAACACCGAGTTGCGCAGGATGTCGGAGATCATCTCGACGCCCAACCCCACATCCTCCTTGAGGACCGAGGCGTGATAGGCGGTGATCTCGCGGCCGGTATAGGCGTTCAGGCTGCCGCCGACATTCTCGATCTCCTCGGCGATGGCGCGGGCGCTGCGGGTGCGGGTGCCCTTGAACGCCATGTGCTCCAGCATGTGGGCCATGCCGTTCAGTTCCGCCGTCTCGTGCCGTGTGCCGCAGCCGACCCAGATGCCGAGCGACGCCGATTCCACCTCAGGCATCGGGTCGACCGCGACCCGAAGGCCGTTGCCCAGTGTCGTAACCTTCACTTCGCTCACGTGTGCACCTTGCTTCGGGCTGCCGGCGACGCGGCCATTTCCCGCCGTTCGTCGATCATGGATTTGAGGGCCGCGACGTCGTTCGGCATTCCGTCGGCGCGCTCGGCCCGGTCCAGCAGGTCGGCGAGCCGCTCCGGCAGGCGCGGCCGCGTGCCGGTCGCCTTCTGTACGGCGTCGGGGAACTTGGCGGGATGTGCCGTCGCCAGCACGACCATCGGAATGGCGGGATCGCGACGATGCTGCTGGGCCAGCGCATAGCCCACCGCGGTGTGCGGATCGATCGTCTCGCCGTAACGGGTCAGGCAATCCTTCATGGCCGCCAGCGTCCCGGCATCGTCCAGCCGGCCCGCGTCGAAGAGCTGCCGCACGCCCGCCAGCACGTTGCCCCCGACCTTCAGGGTGCCGGTGCTGCGGAAGGCCGTCATGGCATCGGCAAGGGCGACGCCGTCGCGTTCGTAGAGGTCGAACAGCAGGCGCTCGAAGTTGCTCGAGATCTGGATGTCCATGCTGGGGCTCAGGGTCGGCACGACCTCGGACGTCGTCATCGTGCCGCTCTCGAAGAAGCGCGCCAGGATGTCGTTGCTGTTGGCGCCGACCACGAAGTGCGAGATCGGCAGGCCCATCTGTTTCGCGGCATAGCCCGCGTAGACGTTGCCGAAGTTGCCGCTGGGCACGCTGAACGCTACGGGGCGCTCCGGCGCGCCGAGCTTCAGCGCCGCCCAGAAATAATAGACGATCTGCGCCATCACGCGGGCGAAGTTGATCGAATTCACCGCCGTCAGAGCGTGCCGGTCGCGGAACGCCAGATCGTTGAAGCAGGCCTTGGCCAGATCCTGGCAGTCGTCGAAGGTGCCCTGCACCGCAATGTTGTGCACGTTGGGCGCCAGCACCGTCGTCATCTGCCGGCGCTGCACCTCGCTCACGCGGCCGTGCGGGAACAGCATGAAGATGTCGATGGTCTTGCGGTCCCGCACCGCCTCGATGGCGGCCGACCCCGTATCACCCGAGGTGGCACCGACGATGGTGGCGTGCTGGCCGCGCGCCGTCAGCGTCTGGTCGAGCATGCGGCCGAGCAGCTGCAGCGCCACGTCCTTGAAGGCGAGCGTCGGGCCATGAAACAGCTCGAGCAGGTGCAGGCCCGAATCGCCCAGCGGCTTCAGCGGCGCGACTTCCGGCGTCTCGAACGAGGCATAGGCCTCGCCGATCAGGCGGCGGAAGGTCGCCTCGTCGAAGGCATCGCCGACGAACGGACGCATGATGCGGAAGGCCATTTCGGTGTAGTCGCGGCCCTTGAGGGCCGCGATCTCGGCCTTCGAGAACTGCGGCCATTCGGCCGGCAGGTACAGGCCACCGTCGCGAGCGAGGCCCGCGAGCATGATGTCCTCGAAGCCGAGCGGCGCGGGATTGCCCTGCGAGCCGTGGCGGGTGCTGATGTAACGCAAAGTATTCCTCCGGCTAGGCGACCTGCCGACAGGCCTCGTGGTCCTTGCGAACCCGTTTCGTGGAGGCGGGGAACTTGGCCAGCGCCCTCTCCGGGCGAGTGGGCCGCTTGACCAGATCGCCGCCGCAGTTCGGGCAATGGCCGCCCAGGCGGGTTTGCGCGCAGTCAGCGCAGAAGGTGCACTCGAAGGTGCAGATCAGGGCGTCGGACGCGCCGTTGGGCAGGTCCTTGTCGCAGCATTCGCAGTTGGGACGGAGGTCGAGCATGAACCCCTCTTACGCCTGCGGGTAGCGGCTTTCCAGATGGGCTTTGAAGGCCGCGGCGCTGAGCGGCGCCCCGGTGGCCTCGGCCAGGATCTCGTCGGTCGTTGCAATCGAGCCCTTGCCGTGGACATTGGCGCGCAGCCAGCCCAGCAGCGGGGCGAAATCGCCCTGCCCGATGGCGTCCATCAGGCCGGGATGGGCACGGCGGGCGGCGGCGAAGAGCTGGGCCGCGGCCAGCGCGCCCAGCGTGTAGGTCGGGAAATAACCCCAGCCGCCATCCGGCCAATGGATGTCCTGCAGACAACCCAGTGAATCGTCCGGCGGCACGATGCCCAGCAATTCCCGCATGCCGTCGTTCCAGGCACCTGGCAGGTCGGCCAACGCGAGGTCGCCCGCCAGCATCGCCCGCTCCAGCCGGTAGCGCAGCATGATGTGCAACGGATAGGTGACCTCGTCGGCATCGACGCGGATCAAGCCCGGCGCCACGCGCGTGTAGAGCCGATGGATGTTCTCCTCGGTCCAGGCCGGCCCCTCCTTGCCGAAGGCGGCGCGCATGCGCGGGGCGGCAAACTCGAGGAAGGCGTCGCTGCGACAGGCCTGCATCTCCATCAGCAAGGACTGGCTCTCATGCAGGGTCATGCCGCGCGCATTACCGACCGGCTGGCGGCGCCAGGCCTTGGGCAGGCCGGCCTCGTAGAGACCATGCCCGGTTTCGTGCAGCACCCCCATCAGCGAGCGGGCGAAATCCGCCTCGTCGTAGCGCGTCGTGATGCGCACGTCGTCGGCCGTCCCGCCGGTGAACGGATGCGCCGACACGTCGAGCCTGCCGTGATGGAAGTCGAAGCCGATCCGGCGGATCAGTTCCTCGCCCAGCCGGCGCTGCGCCTCGACGGGAAACGGACCTTCGAGCGGCAACGGATCGGGCTGGCTGTTCTGCCGCTCCAGCACGCGGCCCAGCAGGTCGGGCAGGAACCCGCGCAGCTCGGTGAACAGAACGTCGATGCGCGCCGATCGTCCGCCGGGCTCGAACTCGTCGAGCAGCGCATCGTAGAGCGAGGTGCCCAGCGCGGCGGCCTTGGCCTCGCCGACGCGCCGCATGATGTTCAGCACTTCGGACAATGTCGGCAGCAGCGACTTGAAGTCCGCATTCTTCCGGGCCGAGCGCCAGGCCAGCTCGCACGCCGAGCAGGCCCGCGTGCGCGCCTCGACGAGGTCGGACGGCAGCGCGCTCTCGTGTACCCAGGACCGGCGCATCTCCCGCAGGTTGGCCGCCTGCCAGGGATCGAGCGAGGCCCTGCCCTCCTCGGCACGCGACAGCAGATCGGGCATCTCCGGCGCGGAGATGATCT
>CAIYWM010000392.1 GCA_903929895.1 uncultured Alphaproteobacteria bacterium | reverse complement strand
GGTGCCGCCGAGCGTGAAGGACGGGCGGATGATCGCGGGCAAGCCGACCCGCTCGAGCGCATTCGCCGCCTCCTCGCGATTGTGCACGACCTCGCTCTTCGGACATTCGAGCCCGATCTTGGTCATGGCGTCGCGGAACAGCAGCCGGTCCTCGGCCTTGTCGATCGCCTCGGCATTGGCGCCGATCAGTTCGACGCCGTACTTCGCGAGCCGCCCGTCACGATGCAGCGACATCGCCGTGTTCAGCGCCGTCTGGCCGCCCATGGTCGGCAGGATGGCGTCGGGCTTTTCCTTCTCGATGATTCGCGCCACGAAGTCGGGTGTGATCGGCTCGACATAGGTCGCATCGACCAGGCCCGGATCGGTCATGATCGTGGCCGGGTTGGAGTTGATCAGGATGACGCGATAGCCCTCGTCCTTCAGCGCCTTGCAGGCCTGGACGCCCGAATAATCGAACTCGCAGGCCTGACCGATGACGATCGGGCCGGCGCCGATGACGAGGATGGATTTGATGTCTGTGCGCTTGGGCATGATTGCTCTTACTTGCCCTTGCTCTTGTCGATCATCTCGACGAACCGGTCGAAGAGATAATGGCTATCGGTCGGGCCGGGCGAGGCTTCGGGGTGATACTGGACCGAAAAGGCCGGCTTGTCGGTGCAGCGCAGGCCTTCGTTGATGCCGTCGAACAGGGAGACGTGCGTCACCTCGGTGTTCTCGGGCAGCGATTCGGGGATGACGCAGAAACCATGGTTCTGCGACGTGATCTCGACCTTGCCGGTCGTCAGGTCCTTGACCGGCTGGTTGGCGCCGCGGTGTCCGCGCGCCATCTTGCGGGTCTTGCCGCCCAGCGTCAGCGCCAGAATCTGGTGGCCGAGACAGATGCCGAACAGCGGCACCTTCTTGTCGAGCACGGCCTGGATCGCGGGCGAGGCATAGACCGCCGTCGCCGCCGGGTCGCCGGGGCCGTTGGACAGGAACACGCCATCGGGCTCGTGGCGCAGGATGTCATCGGCCGTGGCCGTTGCCGGCACGACCGTGACCTTGCAGCCGGTACTGGCGAGGCAGCGCAGGATGTTGCGCTTTGCGCCGTAGTCGACTGCGACGACGTGATACTTGGGGTTGGTGAGCTTGCCGTAGCCCTTGCCCAGCGCCCACCGGGTCTCGTCCCAATTGTAGGTCTGCTTGGTCGTGACCTCGATCGCGAGGTCCATGCCGTCCAGACCGGGCCAATCGAGCGCGATCTGGCGCATTCGGGGAATGTCGAATTTGCCATCCGGCGCATGGACCACGACACCGTTGGGCGCGCCGCCGTCGCGGATGCGGCGCGTGATGGCGCGCGTGTCGACGTCGCAGATACCCGGCAGATTGTGGCTCTTCAGCCAGTCGTTGAGCGGCTTCACCGACCGCCAGTTGGCAGGCTCGGTGATGTCGCCGCGCAGGACCACGCCTCGGGCAGCCGGGGTGATCGTCTCGATGTCCTCGAGGTTGGTCCCGACATTTCCGATATGCGGAAAGGTGAAGGTGATGATCTGGCCGGCATAGGAGGGATCGGTGATGATCTCCTGATACCCGGTCATCGAGGTATTGAAGCAGACCTCGCCAACGGCATGGCCGGCGGCGCCCACTCCCTTGCCCCAGAAGACCGTGCCGTCGGCCAGCACCAGCGCGGCCGTGGCCCAACGCGGCGCGGCGTCGTTGGCGCCGGCGGTCTTAGGTGAAGTCATGATGAATTAGTCCGTTCCGTGCTCGCGCGGACTCGCCCCGGACCCGGTATGGGCAAGGCGATCGGCAAGCCGGGCGGTTTGTAACCAAGCCGCCGCAGAGGGTCAAGGCGCCGAAGACAGCCAATTTCTAAGCTATTTCAATAACTTATTTGCTTTGCCAACAGCGGGCGAGACTATTAGTTTCCGCCGCTTGGGCATACGGCCAACCAGTAGGACTGAAGCGATGTTGCGCGAAAAGCTGACGGAAGCGATGAAAGAAGCCATGCGCGCCAAGGATCAGGCCGCGCTGGGCACGATTCGACTCATCCTGGCGAAGCTCAAGGACGCCGATATCGCCGCCCGCACAGAGGCCAGCCGCGACGGCGTGGCCGACGACAGGATTCTGTCGCTCATGCAGGGCATGATCAAGCAGCGCAACGAATCGATCGCCCTCTACGAAAAGGGCAATCGCGCCGACCTGGCCGACAAGGAGAAGGCCGAGATCGTCGTGATCGAGCGCTTCCTGCCGCAGCAGATGGACGAGGCCGCCGTCGAAGCCGCCGTGCGCGAGGCGATTGCCGCCGCCGGCGCCACGTCGGTCAAGGACATGGGCGGCGTGATGGCCACGCTGAAGGGCAAGTATGCCGGCCAGATGGACTTCGCCAAGGCGTCAGCCGCCGTGAAGAAGGCTCTGACCAGCTAGCGGCTGCCGAAAAGCCGGAGTCATGTCCAATAAACGAAACAAACGAAATAAACGAAATAAATGAACCGAATGTCGCAGGCCCTCGATCCTGTGTCTCGTTGACCGCTGACGCAACAATGTTGCGCCCTGGCGCTTCTGAAAAGGCTCATTCAACAGCCTGCTGGCGCTCCGCGTTAGACCCCACTGTGAAGATTAAGACAGGAACTCGTCCGGCAGTGGCAGTGCGGCCGGCAACGATCCCCGCTATCCCCTATGGCGTGGCATCGGTCCGAGGGCCATCTTAGGGGATGGCGTTCCCTCCCGGCTTCCTCGACGAATTGCGCGCGCGCCTCAGCCTGTCCGACATCGTCGGCCGGAAGGTGTCGCTGAAGCGCCGCTCGGGTGCCGAGTATGCAGGCCTCTGCCCCTTCCATAACGAGAAGTCACCGTCGTTCACGGTCAACGACAAGAAGGGTTTCTACCACTGCTTCGGCTGCGGCGAGCACGGCGACGCCGTGGGCTTCGTCATGAAGACCGAGGGGCTTTCCTTCCCCGAATCGGTCGAGAAGCTCGCCCGCGAGGTCAACCTGCCAGTGCCGCGCGCGACTCCCGCCGAGCGTGAGCGCGCCGACCGGGCGGCCACGCTTCAACAGGTCGTCGAGCTGGCCGCCCTCTGGTTCCAGAAACAGCTACGGCTCCCCGCGGGCCGCCAGGGTCTCGATTACCTGCGCGGGCGCGGTCTCTCCGACACCGTGATCGACGACTTCCGGCTGGGCTTCGCGCCCGATTCCCGCGATGGCGTCATCGCCGCCCTAAAGCGCGAGAACGTGCCGATCGAGAAGATCGTCGAGGCCGGGCTCGCCATCCAGCCCGACGACGGGCGCGAGCCCTACGACCGTTTCCGCGGCCGCGTGATGTTCGTCATCAATGACCGTCGCGGCCGGGCCATTGCCTTTGGCGGCCGCGTGATGGGCGCGGGCGAGCCCAAGTACCTGAACTCGCCGGAGACGCCGCTCTTTCACAAGGGGGCCAACCTCTACTGCCTCGACCGGGCCCGGCAGGCCGTGACCAAGGACCAGCCGGTGATCGTGGCCGAGGGCTACATGGACGTGATCGCCCTGCACGGTGCGGGCTTCACCGGCGCCGTGGCGCCGCTCGGCACCGCCCTGACCGAAGGACAGCTCGGCGAGCTCTGGAAGCTGGCCGACGAGCCCTATCTGTGTTTCGACGGCGACAATGCCGGCCGCCGCGCCGCGTCCCGCGCCGCCGAACGGGCGTTGCCCCTGCTGCGTCCCGGGAAGAGCCTGCGCTTCCTCACCCTGCCGGCCGGCGAGGATCCCGACAGCCTGATCCGGACCCGAGGTGCCGATGCGGTGCGCCGCATCCTCGACCTCGCCCGGCCGCTGTCCGACATGGTCTGGGAGCTGGAGATCGAGGGCAAGCCGGCGGACACCCCCGAGCGGCGGGCCAGCCTGCAGCGCAGCGTCGAGCAGCGAGTGGCCGAGATCGCCGACCCGATGGTACGCGAGTACTACCGCACCGAAATGCGCAACCGGCTGAACCGGATGCGCCGTCCGGAGGCCTCGGTCTGGCAGCCCGGCGGCGGGGGACGCAAGCCCTTCCGTCGCCCCGGCGATCCCGAGCCCGCCCCCTTCGCCGCCGGGTCCGCCGCCCGCCGGTCCGGGGAGGGTCTCGACGGCTCCCGCCAGGAGCGTGTCCTGCTGGGCGCACTGATCGAGCGGCCGGCGCTGCTCCACATCCTGGCCGAGGAGCTGGCGTCCCTACCGATCAGTCACCCCGAGCTTGTCCGGCTGCGAAGCGGCCTGCTGGATGCCCTGTCGCTGGTCCCTTCGGGGGTCGACCCGGCTGCCGACGAGGCCGCCGGCGACCCGTCGCTCGAGGCACAGTTGATCCTGCAACACCTGGAGCGAATCGGCTTGGGCCGGCTTGCTGCCGAGACACGGCTCAAGGCGCGGAATGCCTTCAGGGACGACCCTGCCGATTCCGAGGGGTGGGTCGGGCAGTGGCGCCGGGCGGCGCGTCACCTGAGCCAGCTCCAGGGCGGCCCGGAGGAGCTGAAACGGGCAGAGGAAGCCCTCGCCGAGGACATGTCGGATGAAAATTTGCAGCGACTCCAGGCCATCTTGGACCGCATGCGGCGCGAGAACATCGAGTCCAATGCCATGTAACGGGGCCGCGCAGATTCAGGGGCCCGCCCCTATCGCTGCTTGCACTGAAGCCCCATATAGTAGAAGGGTAGTTTTCGCGGGGCCGCCCTCCCGCCTCCCCTTCTTGCAGCCAAATAACGGCCCTTTGGCCGTTCTATCTGTTTGTCGCACCCAAGGATTTGAGTAAATGGCGACCAAAACCGCGACCGTAGCGCAGCCCGAAGTCACCGATGCCCGCGAGGAGGGACCCGACGCCCCCCTGCTCGACTCCCTTGGCGCGGAGCTTAAGAAGCTCGTCCAGAAGGGCAAGGAGCGCGGCTATGTCACCTATGACGAGCTAAACGCCGCGCTGCCGCCCGACGAAGTGTCCTCCGAGCAGATCGAGGACACGATGGCGATGCTGTCCGAGGCCGGCGTCAACGTCGTCGAGGCCGAGGAGCCGGAAGACACGGCCTCTGCAACGCAGACCGAGCCGGCCAAGACGGCGGTGGTCGCGGCCGAGGCGACCGGCGAGGACGAGGAGCTCGGGCGCACCGACGATCCCGTCCGCATGTACCTGCGCGAGATGGGCAGCGTCGAATTGCTGAGCCGCGAGGGCGAGATCGAGATCGCCAAGCGCATCGAGGCCGGCCAGGACAAGATGATCGGCGGCATCTGCGAGAGCCCGATGACGATCACGGCGCTGCTGCACTGGCGCGACGCGATCAACGAGGGCCGCATCCTGCTGCGCGACGTGATCGACCTTGAAGCCACCCAGGGCGGCGGTGCCCCCGGCGAGGGCAAGGGCGTGAACGCGGCCGTCGCCGCTCCCGCCGCACCTCCGATGCCACGCCCGGCCATGATGCCGAAGCTGGTGCGACCGGCCGCACCCGCGGTGAACGGCGAAGGCGGCGAGGCCCCCGCGGCGGAAGGCGGCGAAGAAGACGACGAGAACGCGCTTTCCCTGTCGGCGCTCGAGGAGAAGCTCAAGCCCGAGGTGCTGCGCACCCTCACCAAGATCTACAAAGTCTACATCGAGATGTCGAAGGTGCAGAACCGGCGCCTGTCGACGCTCGCGCGCGGCCAGAAGCCCAGCGCCGACTTCGAAAAGAGCTACGAGAAGCACCGCAAGAAGATCGTCGAGTTGGTGCGCACGGTGCACATCAACGCCGCCCGCATCGAACAGCTCAAGCTCTCGCTCTATGATCTCAACCGCAAGCTCATGATGCTCGAGGGCAAGCTGCTGCGTACGGCGGAGACCTTCCGCATCTCGCGGCAGGACTTCCTCGACAACTACCTCACGCACGAGATCGATCCCAACTGGCTTGAGAAGGTCGGCAAGTTGTCCGGCCGTGGCTGGAAGGATTTCGCCAAGAAGCGCGGGCCCGAGATCGAGAAGATCCGCTCGGAGATCAAGGATATCTCCGATCACTGCGGTGCACCGATCTTCGAATTCCGCCGCATGTGCAAGACCGTCCAGGACGGCGAGCGCGAGATGATGCGGGCGAAGAAGGAGATGATCGAGGCCAACCTGCGCCTCGTGATTTCGATCGCCAAAAAATACACGAACCGCGGCCTGCAGTTCCTGGATCTCATCCAGGAGGGCAACATCGGCCTGATGAAGGCCGTCGACAAGTTCGAGTACCGCCGCGGCTACAAGTTCTCGACCTACGCCACGTGGTGGATCCGCCAGGCCATCACGCGCTCGATCGCCGACCAGGCGCGCACCATCCGCATCCCGGTGCACATGATCGAGACCATCAACAAGCT
>CAIYWM010000391.1 GCA_903929895.1 uncultured Alphaproteobacteria bacterium | reverse complement strand
GGCGCTGGCGCGCTTCGCCGAGCGCCAGGCCGATCTCTTCGGCCCGTCGCGCGGCCAGCGCGATGCGCTCGGCTCGTTGCCGGTCGAAGGGCTGCGCCTTGCCCCGCCGATCCTCGAGACCTTCCTGAAGCTCGGCCTGCGCCGCATCGGCGATCTCTATCCCATGCCGCGCGCGCCGCTCGTCCGCCGCTTTGGCGACCAGCCGCTCAATCGCCTCGACCAGGCGCTGGGTACGCTCGCAGAGCCGATCGAGCCGCGCCGTATCCCGCCCGCCTTCCGCACGCGCCTCGCCTTCGCCGAGCCGATCGGCCGGGCCGAGGACATCGCCGCCGCGACCAGCCGCCTGCTGGCCGCCCTCTGTCGCCAGTTCGAACAGGCGGGTGTCGGCGCCCGCCAGCTCGAGATCGCGCTCTATCGCGTCGATGGATCGGTCGACCGCACCTCGATCGGCACCAGCCGGCCCAACCGCGACAACCCGAAGCTGATGAAACTCTTCGAGGAGAGGCTGGGCGAGCTCGATCCCGGCTTCGGCGTCGAGCTGATGATCCTGGCCGCCCCCGAGGTCGAGGCGTGGAGCGGCACGCAGGACGCGCTGCCCGACCAGAACTCGCCCGGCGTCGCCTCGGGCGTCGACGGCACGATCGATCTCGCCGACCGGCTGGCGCTGCGGCTGGGCGCGGAAAATGTCGTGCGGCTGCTGTCGCGCGACAGCCATCTGCCCGAACGCGTACAGGTCGCTGCAGCTGTTTCATCGAATCCCGCAGCGGCGGGCGCCTGGCGCCGCGTCGCGAGCCTCAAGGGCGCACGGCCGACACGCCTGCTGCAGCGGCCCGAGCCCGTCGAGGTCACCGCCTTCGTGCCCGACGATCCGCCCTCGGTCTTCCACTGGCGGCGGCATGCCCATCGCATCGTGCGCGCCGACGGCCCGGAACGGATCGCCAATGAATGGTGGCGGCCGCGGTCCGACGGCACTCATCCGCCGGCCGGCACCCTGCCGCCGGTGCGCGATTACTACCGCGTCGAGGACGACGATGGTGGCCGCTTCTGGCTGTTCCGCGACGGGCCTTACCAGCTCGCCGCCAACGGTCATCCGACCGCCCGCTGGTTCCTCCACGGTTTCTGCGCCTGAAGGGGAGAGGGAAATGGAGACGGCAACAGCAACGACCAGACGGGGCACCACGCTCACCATCCGCGGCCTCGATGTCGCGATCATCGAACGCCTGAAGATCCATGCGCGTGCCAGGGGCCGCTCGCTCGAAGCCGACCTGCGCGACCTGCTGACATATGCCTCGGGGCAACCGCTGGTGCTCGATCCGCTGGAAGAGGCCGACCGCATCGCCGCCATGACACCGCGATCCGTCCCACAGATGGGAGGGGGCACGTGATCGTCGTCGTCGATCCCGGCGTCGCCATCAAATGGTTCGTCGAGGAGCCTTTGCGGCCGCAGGCGCGCTCATTGCTGGCCAACCGCCACGAGGTGATCGCGCCCGACATCCTGATCGCGGGCGTCGCCGAACTGGCCTGGCAGAAGACGACACGCGGCGAGATCACGGCCGTGCAGGCCGAACCCATCGTGCGCAACATCGCGCTGCCGTCGTTCATCTCGGCCTTCGTCGAATCGCCGCAGCTGCGCAACCGCGCCCTGGCCATCGCCCTGCAATGCGGCCGGCCGGTGCACGAATGCTTCTACGCCGCCTGCGCCGAGTCCGCCCAGGCGCCGCTGGTCAGCGCCGACGAGGCGTTCCTGC
>CAIYWM010000390.1 GCA_903929895.1 uncultured Alphaproteobacteria bacterium | reverse complement strand
CATAGACCATCGGCACGCGCGTATCGTGCAGGCCGCGCAGCATGCCGGCCGCCACCGCCTGGCCGCCGTCGGCCACCTGGAACAGGGCGGCGATCATCAGAAAGCCGACCGCCAGCTCGATGACGGGCGCGTTGGCCGGCGTGTCGAGGTCGAGGACGAGGCCGACCAACGCGCGCGGCGCCAGGATCATCGCCAGCCCTGTCAGCGCCATGAAGCCCACGCCCATGACGTAGGCCGTCCAGCCGGCCCGGCGGACGCCCTCCTTGTCATGCGCACCGAAGGCGCGGCCGACCCGCACGGTCGCGGCCTGGGCGAGGCCGAGCGGGACCATGAAGGAGAGCGAGGCGAGTTGCATGGAGACCGAGTGCGCCGCCAGCGCGGCGGCCCCGATAAGGCCCATCAGGAACGTGGCGCCGTTGAACACCGCGACCTCGAAGACCAGGGTCGCGCCGATCGGCAGGCCGAGATGCCAGAGTTCTCGGAAGCGTGGCCAGTCGGCGCGCCAGAAGCGGCCGAACAGGTGGTAGCGGCGGAACTTGCGGTCGGTGAGGACGACGGCCGCGAGCAGCACGAACATCAGCGTGTCGGCGAGCGTTGTGGCAACGCCGGCGCCGACCAGGTCGAGACGCGGAAAGCCGAGGTTGCCGAAGATCAGGCACCAGGTCATCGCTGCGTTGGCGACGACACCCGCCACGCCCGCGGCGAGCGCCCACAGCGGCCGCTCCAGCGCCGAGACGAACGAGCGCAGCACGAGGAAGAGGAAGAACGGCAGCAGCGACCATTGCAGCGCCCGCACATAGTCCGCGGCCGACTTCGCGAGCGCCGGCTCCTGGCCCATCGCCAGCAGGATCGCCTCGCTCTGCCACAGCACGATCCAGATCGGCACGGTGACGCAAGCGGCCATCCACATGCCCTGGCGCACGGTGCGGCGCACGTCGCGCACCGAATGACCCTTGCGCCCCAGTTCGCGCGCGATCATCGGTGCGGTGGCCGTGGTCAGGCCGAGCCCGAAGATCATGGTCGCGAAATAGAGGTTGGCGCCCAGCGCGCCGGCGGCTAGCGCATCGGGGCCGAGCCAGCCCATCATCACCACGTCGGTCGCGGTCATCAGGGTCTGCGCGAGATTGGTGAGGATGAGAGGCCAGGCGAGCACGAGTGTGGCGCGGGCTTCCCCGGCCCACGTCATCCGGCTCGTCGTCTTCGTCTGGGCTTCCTCGTTCATGCCGGCGCTTATAGCCGGCACCCCGCTACGATCACAGGTCGCAGGTGATCCGGTGCTCGCTTCCGTCGAGCAGGCGAAAGAACGCGTCCTGCGGCTTCTCCAGAACGAACATGGCGCGTGCATCGAGCCCGAGATGGAGGCCGCGCACGACCGCGCCGCTGACTCCGTGGCTCACCACCACGGTGCGCGTGTTGGTGGCGGCGATATCCGCCAGCATGGTCTCGCAGCGTCGGCGAAGATCGATATGGGTCTCGCCGCCGGGCGGGCAATAGCCGTGCGGATCGGCGCGCCAGTCGGCCAGCGCCGTCGGATGATCGATCTCGATCTCGGCCCAGGAGAAGCCTTCCCAGCTGCCGTAGGAGAGTTCGGCCAGCCGGATGTCCTCGCGCCATTCGCTGGAGGCGATGCCGAGCTCCTGGCCGACGATCTCCGAGGTCTCGCGCGTGCGTCCGAGCGGGCTGCGCAGGAAGAGCGTCGGGCCGGGCGCGCGCTCGAGCTCGCGCTTGAGTGTGCGCCCCATCGCCAATGCCTGGACCCTGCCGCGCGCCGTGAGATCGGAGTTCTTGCTGCCCTGCATGCGCCGCTCGGTGTTCCAGGCGGTCTCGCCGTGGCGCAGCATGTAGAGCGGCGCGCCGAGTTTCATGCGATCCGCTTGAGAATCACGATCTTGGCCGCGCCGTAGCGGCGTTCGTCGATCGCCTCGAAGCCATCGGGCGGCAACAGGTCCTCGTTGTGCGCGAGTTCGACCGTGACGATGCAGCCCGGCGTCATCCAGCCGGCGGCGGCGAGGGCGGTGATTGCCACGGGCGCCTGGCCCGAGCGATAAGGCGGGTCGAGAAAGACCAGATCGCAGGCCTCGCGTGACGGCGGCGGTCGTGTCGCATCGGCGCGCACGACCTTGGCGGCGCCGGTCTCGCCCAGCTTGCGCAGGTTCTCGCCGATCGCCTTGACCGCGGTGGCCTCGTTGTCGAGGAAGGTGACATGGGCCGCCCCGCGCGACAGCGCCTCGAGGCCCAGCGCGCCGGAGCCGGCATAGGCGTCGAGCACGCGCGCCTCGATCAGCGGCGAGGTGCCGCCGTCCTCGTCGTCGCGCCAGCGCGCATGGACCAGGATGTTGAACAGGGACTCGCGGGCGCGGTTGGCGGTGGGCCTCGTCGCATCGCCCTCCGGCGTTTCGAGCATGCGGCCGCGATGCTTGCCGCCGATGATACGGATCATCCGTGCTTCCGCCGCTTGGTGCGCGCCGGCGTGGGCTTGGGCTTGGCCCAGCCTTCCTTGCGCGGCGGCCGCTTCACGCCCAGCAGCGCGTCGAGCGCCTGCGGTGGGATCTCGTCGACGAGGCCGCGCTCCAGTTCGCCGAGATGGAAGGGCCCGAAGGCGACGCGGATCAGGCGCACCACCGGCAGGTCGAGATGAGCCAGCACGCGGCGCACCTCGCGGTTCTTGCCCTCGGCCAGCGAGATGTCGATCCACGCATTGGAGCGCTGCTGGCGGTCGAGGCTCGCCTGGATGGGACCGTAGCGTACGCCTTCGATGGTGATGCCGTTGGCGAGTTCAGCGAGCTTCGCCTCGTCGACGCCGCCGTGAACACGGGCGCGATAGCGGCGCGTCCAGCCGTTGGCCGGCAGTTCGAGCTGTCGCGCGAGCCCGCCATCGTTGGTGAGCAGCAGCAGTCCTTCCGACATGTAGTCGAGGCGGCCGATCGTGACCACGCGCGGCATGCCCTTGGGCAGCGATTCGAAGATGGTGCGGCGTCCCTCGGGATCGCGCGCCGTCACCATCTCGCTCGGTGGCTTGTGATAGCGCCACATGCGCGGCCGGTCGGCGGCGCGCAACGGCTTGCCGTCGACCTCGATGACGCTCCTGTCGGTGACGACGCAGGCCGGAGTCTCCAGCACCTTGCCGTCGACCTTGACCCGGCCTTCCTCGATCCAGCGTTCGGCATCGCGGCGCGAGCACAGGCCGGCGCGCGCCAGGCGCTTGGCGATGCGCTCGCCTTCCTTGACGGGTTGTTCGTTCACTTTGTCCCCGCCGCTCCCAGGAAGGCGCGGAACAATTTCGCGTCGCCCTCGGAGATCAAGAATTCAGGATGCCACTGCACGCCGATGCAGAACCGATAGGCCGGCGCCTCGATGCCCTCAATCACGCCGTCCGGCGCGGTGGCGTTCACGACGATGCCTTCCGGCTGGTCGGCGGCGGCCTGGTGATGGGCGCTGTTCACCTGCAGCTCCTCGGCGCCGACGATACCGTGCAGCTGCGTGCCCTTGGCCACCTTCACGAGGTGGCCGGGCTCGTTGCGCGGGTTGGGCTGCTCGTGCGCCAGGGCATCTTCGATGGCGTCGGGAATGTGCTGAATCAGCTTGCCGCCCAGCACGACGTGCAGGAGCTGCTGGCCACCACAGATGCCCAGCACGGGCTTGTTCTGGGCCAGCGCGCCCTTGGTGACGCCGAACTCGAAGGCGGTGCGGCGGTCCTTGGTGACCACCGTCGAATGCTTAGCGCCGCCGCCATAGTAGGAGGGGTCGACGTCGAAGGCGCCGCCGGTCACCACAAGCGCGTCGATGCGCTCCAGATAGTCGGCGACCCGGTCGGGCTCGTGCGGCAGCGCCACCGCCAGACCACCCGCCGCGTCGATCGCGTCGAGGTAGTTCTGGCGCAGCGCATACCAGGGAAACTTGGAGTATCCGCCTGGCTTTTCAGCATCCAGGGTGACTCCGATCAGGGGACGGGGCATGCGGGCCAAGATACGCGCGCGCAGCCCCGCGCGCTATAGTGCGGCCGCGATGCCTGATTTTGCCAAGTCGACGCCCATGGAGAGAGCCCTCGCTGCCGCCCGCGCGGCCGGCGCGCGCGGCGAGGTGCCGATCGGCTGCGTGATCGTTGGCCCTGACGGGGCGGTGCTGGCGGAAGCCGGCAACCGCACCGAGGCGCTGAACGACCCGACCGCCCACGCCGAATTGCTGGCGATCCGCGCCGCGGCTGCCGCGCTCGGTTCGCCACGGCTGGTCGGGTGCGATCTCTATGTGACGCTGGAGCCGTGCCCCATGTGTGCCCAGGCGATTTCGTTCGCGCGGTTGCGGCGGGTCTATTGGGGCGCGGCCGATCCCAAAGGCGGCGGCATCGAGCAGGGTCCGCGCATCTTCGACCAGCCGACCTGCCACCACCGGCCCGAGCTCTATCCCGGCGTCGGCGAGAGCGAGGCGGGCGAACTGCTGCGCGCGTTCTTCAGGGAGCGGCGTTAGTCATCTCATGCCCCTCTCCCCCTAGCGGGGGCGAGGAGTCTGAACTCCCGCTGTCCATTCCGTGCGGACGTCGGCGTCTGGTTCTTCGGTGGTTCGGGCACGCCGTGCCGCCTCGTCGGGTGAAAGCTGCGACAGGGCCCAGACGGCGGCGCCGCGCACCAGGGGCGAGGTGTCGGTCAGCAGGCGCTCGATGGCGGGAAGGGCGGTGGCCGGCGCGGCGCTGTTGCCCAGCGCATAGGCGACGTTGCGCAGGAAGCGGTCGCGGCCGATGCGCTTCACCGCCGTTCCCGAGAAGCGCGTGCGGAAGGTCGCGTCGTCCAGCGTGGCGAGTTCGGCCAGCAGCGGCGCCTGAAGCTCGGCGCGCGGCGTGAAGGCGGCTTCGCGCGACTGGCGGGCAAACTTGTTCCACGGGCAGGCTGCGAGGCAGTCGTCGCAGCCATAGATGCGGTTGCCCAGCGCCGTCCGGAATTCGCGATCGATCGGGCCGGCATGCTCGATGGTGAGATAGGAGATGCAGCGCCGCGCATCGAGCTGATAGGGCGCGGGGAAGGCGTTGGTCGGGCAGGAGTCAAGGCAGGCGCGGCACTGGCCGCAGTGATCGGTCTCGGGCTCGTCGGGCGGCAGCTCTATCGACAGCAGCAGTTCGCCCAGGAACAGCCACGAGCCGAAGCGGCGTGACACGAGGTTGGTGTGCTTGCCCTGCCAGCCATGGCCTGCCTGCTGCGCCGCGAGCTTCTCCATCAACGGGGCGGTGTCGACGAAGACCTTCAGGCTGTGGTGATAGGTGTCCCAGATGAAGCGGCCGAGCTGCTTCAGCCGGCTCTTCATCACGTCGTGATAGTCGCGGCCCTGCGCATAGACCGAGACCGCGCCGCGCTCGCGCGCCTCGAGTGCGAAGCGCGGATCGCTCGCCGGCCCGTAGTTGAGCGCCACCGACACGACCGTGCGCGCCTCGGGCCACAGGGTCGAGGGATCGATGCGCTGCTCGGCGCGGTCGACCAGCCATCCCATGTCGCCCTGGAAGCCGCGCGCCAGGAACGCTTCCATCCGTTCCCGTCGCAGCTTGCGGGCCTCGGGCGAAAGCTGGGCGGGCGCGAAGGCCACGGCGTCGAAGCCGAGCTCCAGCGCCTTGGCCGCAATCGCGTCGCGCAACTCGCGCGGCGTTGCCGGCTTCGGCGGCCGCTTCGGACGGGGCGGCAGCCCGGCCATCAACCCCGGCCGCGATAGGACGCCACGCCGGTGTCGGGCAGCCACAGGCCCTTGGGCGGTACGGCGGTCTGCCAGAACACGTCGATCGGCATGCCGCCGCGCGGATACCAGTAGCCAGCGATGCGCAGCCAGCGCGGCGCCAGCTCCTTCACCAGCCGCTTGCCGATGCCCACGGTGCAGTCCTCGTGGAAGGAAGCCTCGTTGCGGAAGCTGTTGAGATAGAGCTTCAGCGACTTGCTCTCGACCAGCTTCGCGCGCGGCACATAGTCGATCACGAGATGGGCGAAATCGGGCTGGCCGGTCACCGGGCAGAGCGAGGTGAACTCGGGCTGCGTGAAGCGCGCGAGATAGAGCGTGCCCGGATGCGGGTTGGGCACCGTCTCGAGGAGGGCCTCGGCGGGCGAGGCGGGGAGGGGCGTTTCGTGCCCGAGCTGTCGGAGTTTTGCGTATTTAGCCATGCCCCCATCATAT
>CAIYWM010000389.1 GCA_903929895.1 uncultured Alphaproteobacteria bacterium | reverse complement strand
GTCGGCGGCTGGATGCAGACCACGGGCGCCGCCTGGGAGATGACCAGCCTGACGCAGGAGCCGATCTTCGTGGCCCTGCTGGCTGCCGCCGGCACCCTGCCGATGTTCCTGTTCTGCTTCTTCGCCGGCATCCTGGCCGACCGGTTCGACCGCCGCCGCTACATCATGGGCTGCCAGGTCTGGATGATGGCCGTGGCCGCGACCCTGGCGGTGCTGGCCTTCCTCGGCCAGCTCAACCACTGGAACCTGCTGGCGCTGTCGTTCTGCATGGGACTGGGCAACGCCATGAACGCGCCGGCCTGGCACGCCGTGGTGCCCGAGATCGTCAGCGGCCCGCAACTGCGCCCGGCCATCGCCCTGAACAGCGCCGGCTTCAATCTCGCCCGCACCATCGGCCCGGTGATCGGCCAGCTGCTGCTCGGCCTGGTCGGCGTCTTCCTGCTCTTCGCCATCAATGCCTTCACCTATGTCGGCGTCATCCTGGCGATGCGGGCCTGGAAGCGGCCGGCCGAGGCGCGGGCCGCCCAGCGCCGCGAGACCCTGGGGGAGGCGGCACGCGCCGGCATCGCCTTCGTCCGCGGCTCGGCCGAGCTCCGCGCGATCTTCGCCCGCGGCCTCTGCTTCTTCGTGCCGGGCATCGCCATGGGCACCCTGCTGCCGGTGATCGGACGTTTCGAGCTGGGCCTCGACGAATTCACCTTCGGCATCCTCTACGGCGTGTTCGGGATCGGTGCAGTCGCCGCTGCCTTCACGCTGCCGACGGTGAACCGGCTGCTCGGTCCCGATCGCGCCAACATCTGGGCGATGGGCGTTTCGGCGGCCGCCACCCTGGTCGCGGCCCTCGTCATGACGCCGATCGTGGTCGGTGCCGTCGTTGCCCTCAACGGCGCCTGCTGGATCACCGTCATCGCCAACAACGGCGCCTCGGTGCAGATGATCCTGCCCAACTACATGCGCGCGCGCGGCATGGCGGTCCACCAGATGGTGTTCTTCGGCGCCATGGTGCTGGGCGCGCTGCTGTGGGGGAAGATCGCCAACTACTTCGACGTCCGCGCCGCGCTCATCGGCTCCGTCGTGATGCTGGTCCCGCTCACCGTCCTGGCCGCGTCGATCAAGCTTCCGGGGTCAGCGGTGCCGCGCGTTTGACGCGAGCCTGTCGTGCCGGTGTCACGAGCCGTTGAAAATGTCGAGGCGCGGCAGATTCCGCTTGTAACCAGGTCGATTAGTTGTAGATAGCACTCATACAAGACGCCCAACGCACGTGCCGCTGGCCCTCTGTGGTTACGCAACGACGGAAAGTGTTCTTTTTGGCAGTGCCGGTTTCGAGCCGGGTCCGGGAAGGAGCTTCTGAGATGGTTGCTTACCGCGCGGGGCGCGTTCCCCGCTATTATGTCATTTGCCCGACCCTCGCTCGGGCCTCCTTCCTCGCTCAGCCGCATAAACGGATCTTAGCTCAGTCGAGTATCGGCTGACGTATCGCGCCACGCCTGGCGCCGTACGTCGTCGTTTCATCTCTTCCGACAAGCTGACTATCCAGACGGGGAACCCCCCAGCGATGACCGAGCGTATTTTCCGTTACCTGCGCGAGCAGCAGCCCGAGACCCCCTGCCTCGTGATCGACCTCGACGTGGTCGAGAACAACTTCCGCCGCATGCGCGAGCTGCTGCCGACGGCGCACATCTTCTACGCCGTGAAGGCCAATCCGGCTGCACAGGTGCTGGCTCGTCTGGCCTCGGCGGGGTCCAAGTTCGACACCGCGAGCCGCGGCGAGATCGAGATGATCCAGGCGACCGGCGTGTCGATGGACCGCGTCTCCTTCGGCAACACGATCAAGAAGGAAAAGGACATCGCCTGGGCCTACCAGCAGGGCGTGCGCCTGTTCGCCTTCGACAGCGAGGCGGAGCTGCAGAAGCTCGCCCGCGTGGCGCCGGGCGCCCGCGTGTTCTGTCGCGTGCTGGTCGATTGCGGCGGCGCCGAATGGCCGCTCAGCAAGAAGTTCGGCTGCGCGCCCGAGATGGCGAAGGACCTGCTGCGCAAGGCGCAGGACTGGGGCCTCGACGCCTACGGGATCTCCTTCCATGTCGGCAGCCAGCAGACCGACCTCGACCAGTGGGACAAGGCGCTGGCCCAGGTCTCGCAGATGTTCTTCGCGCTGGCCGAAGCGGGCGTCGACCTGCGCATGGTCAACCTGGGCGGCGGCTTCCCGGCGCGCTATCGCGCCGAGGTGAGCGGCCTCGAGGCCTACTGCGAGGCGGTGACCCGCGCGCTGGTGCGCC
>CAIYWM010000388.1 GCA_903929895.1 uncultured Alphaproteobacteria bacterium | reverse complement strand
GATCATCGGCCTCGGCAACGACCTTTGCGACATCCGGCGGATCGAGAAGTCGCTGGAGCGCTTCGGAGAGCGCTTCGTGCAGCGCGTCTTCACGGAAACCGAGCAGAAGCGCTCGGAAGGCCGGGCTACCCGGGCGGCCAGCTACGCCAAGCGATTCGCCGCCAAGGAGGCCTGTGCCAAGGCGCTGGGCACCGGCCTGCGGGCGGGCGTCTTCTGGCGTGACATGGGCGTGATCAATCAGAAGAGCGGCAAGCCCACCCTGGCCCTGACCGGCGGGGCGTTGGCGCGGCTGCAAAAGATCACGCCGCCCGGCATGACGGCCCAAATCGACTTGAGCATCACGGACGAATACCCGCTCGCTCAAGCAGTTGTGATCATCTCGGCGGTCCCCAATCCATGATGACCAGGACGGTCCGGACGATCGCTGAGGCTCCCATGCCGCGCTTGGGGCGGGAGACAGGGGCCCCGGGCCCTGCTATAGCCCCCGCTTGTTCAAACTGGGACGGCGATGACGGACGTGGCTGAGCGTCGTAAGAGAGCGCAAGAAAAGACCGGCGGCTGGGGCGAAACCGTCCGAACGGTGGTGTACGCCGTCCTGATCGCGCTGGTCGTGCGGACGTTCGCCATCGAGCCGTTCAACATTCCCAGCGGCTCGATGATCCCGACATTGCTGGTCGGCGACTATCTGTTCGTGTCCAAGTATTCCTACGGATACAGCAAGCATTCTTTCCCCTTTTCGCTGGGCGTGTTTTCGGGCCGGATTTTCGGCTCGCCGCCGGAGCGCGGTGACGTTGCCGTGTTCAAGTATCCGGGCGACCAGGGCCAGGGCGTCAACCGGACGGACTACATCAAGCGGATCGTCGGCATGCCGGGTGATCGGATCCAGGTGACGAACGGCCTGCTGCACATCAATGGCGTTGCCGTCGACCGGCTGAAGATCGGCGACCATGTGAAGGGCAACAACGGCCACTATCAGAAGGGCACGCTCTACAGCGAAACGCTGCCCAACGGCCGCCGCTACACGGTACTGGAGTACCGCGACGACGGCATGGCCGACAACACGCCGGAATTCCTCGTGCCGGCCGGCAGCTACTTCGTCATGGGCGACAATCGTGACGATTCGCTCGACAGCCGAACGCGGCTCATGCTGCGCGATTTCTCCGGCTCGACGCGCGACCGCGACCAACTCGGCTGGTACGTTCCCTCCGAGAATCTCGTCGGACGGGCGGAGTTCATCTTCTTCTCGCACGATCCGTCGGCGGCCGGCTGGCTGGAACCGTGGAAATGGCCCGAGGCGATACGCTGGAACCGCTACTTCATGGCAATCAACTGAATTCGACGGACGTCGATCTCGCGGCGCTGTCGAAGGGTGTGGGTCATGTTTTCGCGCACGCCGAACTTGCTTCGGAAGCGCTGACCCATCGCAGCGCGCTCGACCGCCAGCCCGAGCTCAAGGCGGCCTTCCCGAACGGCAACGAACGGCTGGAATTCCTCGGCGACCGCGTATTGTCGCTCGCCATGGCCGACCTGCTGTTGCGTAGCTTTCCGCATGAGCGCGAGGGCGAGCTGGCGCGTCGGCATGCTGCGCTGGTGCGCGCCGAGACGCTGGTCGAGATCGCCACCGAAATCGGCCTCGGCAGCCATCTGCGCCTGGGCGATTCGGAACGCACTCCGGGCAGCAGCGTGCGGCCCAACATCCTGGCTGATGCGCTGGAAGCACTCCTCGGCGCGATCTTCCTCGATGCCGGCCTGGAGGCCGCTGCGGCCAGCGTGGCCCTGCTGTGGGGCGACCGCCTCAGCAGCCGGGTGGCGGTGCCGCGCGATCCCAAGACGGCCCTGCAGGAGTGGGCGCAGGCGCGCCGTCTGCCCCTGCCCGTGTATCTGGAGGTCGACCGCGAGGGCCCGCCGCACGCGCCGGTGTTCGTGGTAGATGCGGTCCTCAAGGGGCATGATCCCGCGCGCGGCCGGGGCGGCAGCAAGCGCGAGGCCGAACGGCTGGCCGCCATGACATTGCTGGAAAGGTTGAACGGGGCATGAGCACACCTGCAACGCGGGCCGGCTTCGTCGCCGTCGTCGGCGCGCCGAACGCCGGCAAATCGACCCTGGTGAACGGCCTGGTCGGTTCCAAGGTGAGCATCGTCTCGCCCAAGGTGCAGACGACGCGCATGCGCGTGATCGGCATCGCGATGACGGACCTTCCCGACAAGGGGGAGGGCCCCTCGCGGGCGCAGGTCGTGCTGGTCGACACGCCCGGCATCTTCCGCGTCGCCAAACGACGCCTGGAACGCGCCATGGTCGCCGCCGCGTGGCAGGGCGCCGACGATGCCGATCTGGTGGCGCTGGTGGTCGATGCCGAGCGTGGCATCGGGCAGGAAACGAAAGCGATCGCCGAAAGGCTGAAGGACTCGCGCACGCCGCGCTTTCTGGTCCTGAACAAGATCGACCTGGTGGCGCGCGAGACGTTGCTCGCGCTCACCGCCGAACTCAACGCCATTGTGCCGTTCGAGCGCACCTTCATGGTGAGCGCGCTCAAGGCCGACGGCATCGGCGACCTGCTGACGGCCTTCGCGCAGGCCGTGCCGCCGGGGCCGTTCCTCTACCCCGAGGATCAGGCCGCCGACTTGCCGCTGCGTCTGCTGGCGGCGGAGGTGACGCGCGAGCAGGTGTTCCTGCAGCTTCACCAGGAGCTTCCTTACGAGGCGGCAGTGGAGACCGAGAAATGGGAGGATCGGCCCGACGGCAGCGTCCGGGTCGAGCAGATCATCTATGTCCAGCGCGAGGGCCAGCGCGCGATCTTCCTCGGCAAGGGTGGCGCCCGCATCAAGCAGATCGGCGCGCGCGCGCGTCATGAGCTCTCCCAGATGCTGGAGCGCCAGGTTCATCTCTTCCTGCACGTGAAGGTGAGCGAGCGCTGGGCCGAAGACCCGTCGCACTACCGCACGATCGGCCTCGACTATCAGTCCTGAGCTGGCGCGAGATCGAGCGAATGGATGACGGCGCCGGTGGCGTCGCGGTGGCTGACTGTCATCACGCCTGAGCGGCCGTCGATCTTCACATGCCCGAAATGGCACGAGCCTTCGAGCGGCGAGAGATCGAAACGGCCGGTGGGCGGGACCTTCTGGAAGACCACCTGCGGTCCGAACGTGCCGTCGAGCGCGTTGGGGCCGAAGCCGCCCGCGCAGAGCGGGCCCGAGACGAACTCGTAGAACGGCGTGAAGTCGGCGAAGGCGGCGCGCGCGGGATCGTAGCGGTGGGTGGCGGGATAGTGCACGTCGGCCGTGATCCAGTGCACGTTGCGGATGTCTTCGTGCCTGATGAACGACAGGAGATCGGCGACCTCCAGTTCGCGTCCCAGCGGTGGACCATTGTCGGCATTGGCGACGGCCTCGAAACCTGACTTGCGGCGCCAGTCGTCGTAGACGACGAGACCGAGCGGCATGTCGGCAGCCACGATCTTCCAGGTTGCGGTCGAGGCCTTCAATGCCTGCTTCAGCCAGATGATCT
>CAIYWM010000387.1 GCA_903929895.1 uncultured Alphaproteobacteria bacterium | reverse complement strand
CCGGCGCTAATGCGGCTGCGGATAGCGCTGGTCGTGTCGCTGGCCGCCATTGTGGTCGCCATGACGATGATCGACAGCCGCTCGACCTTGGCGGCACTCGCCTTCGGCTTCGGCGTCTGGCTGATCGTCGGCAGCCTCGCGTCCCTGACCGACCGCGTCCGCAGCGGCACGCTCCGCACCATCCCGCGCTCGACCCTGGGCATGGTGATCAGCCACGCCTCGCTGGGCGTCGTCGTGCTGGGCTCGGTCGCGACCTCGTCGTGGAACACCGAGCTGATGCAGACCATGAAGCCCGGCGACCGCATCGCCTTCGCGGGCTACTCGGTGGTGCTCGACCGCATGGAAGAGGTGCGCGGCCCCAACTACATCGCCGAGCGCGCGACCCTCAACGTCAGCGTCGGCGGCAAGCCCTACACGGTGCTGCAGCCCGAACGCCGGCTGTTCACCGTGCAGCGCCGCCAGGTGGCCGAGACGGCGATCCAGACCAACCTGCTGCGCGACTTCTACGCCACCCTGGGCGAGGGCAGCCCGCAACAGGGCTGGGTGATCCGCCTCTATCTCAACCCGCTGGCGCCGTGGATCTGGCTGGGCGCGGCGCTGTGCGCGCTGGGCGGCTTCGTCTCGCTGTCGGACCGCCGGCTGCGCATCGGCGCGCCGTCGCGCAAGCCCGCGCTGCAGCCGGCGGAATAGATGCGCCGCCTCCTCTTCATCCTGCCGCTGCTGACGCTCGCGCTGATGGCGGGCTTCTTCGCCTGGTCGCTGACCAGCGGCCGCGACCCCGCCTCGATCGGCTCGGTGGTGGTGGGACGGCCGGCGCCCAGGCTCGACCTGCCGGCGCTGCGCCCGGGCGAGCCGCCGCTCACCGACGCGGATCTGCGCACCGGCAAGCCGGTGATCGTCAATTTCTTCGCGAGCTGGTGCACGCCGTGCCTGGCCGAACATCCGCTGTTCACGCGGCTCCGCGAGCGCGAGGGCGCAACGATCGTGGGCATCGCCTGGAAGAACAAGCGCGACGACGCGCTGCCCTGGCTGAAGCGGCTGGGCGATCCCTTCAAGCTCGCGGGCCTCGACCTCGACGGCAAGACCGGCCTCGACTGGGGTCTGAGCGGCGTGCCCGAGACCTACCTGATCGACGGCACCGGCATCGTGCGCCGCCACTATCGCGGCCCGATCACCGAGCGGGATCTGAACGAGACGATCCTGCCGTTCCTCAAGGGGGCGGTGAAGTGATTGCGCGCCGCCCCCTCACCCAGCCTCTCCCCCTCGGGCGTGTCCGCTTCAAGTTCACACACCATCCTCATCCTGAGGAGCGCCGCGAAGCAGCGCGTCTCGAAGGATGGGCCACCCACAAGGTGCTCGTGCCCACCCTTCGAGACGCGGCCCTGCGGCCCGCTCCTCAGGGTGAGGTCATTGTTGCAAAACGATGCGATTCCGTGCGGGCCGCAAGGAGTCTAGCGGGGGAGAGGAGTTTGAGGAGGATGCTCTGCCTCCTCATGATGCTCTTCGCGTTCCCCGCCCTCGCCGTCGAGCCGTCCGAAGTCCTGCCCGACCCCGCGCTCGAAACCCGCGCGCGCGAGATCGGGCGGGCGTTGCGCTGCGTCGTCTGCCAGAACCAGTCGATCGACGATTCCTCGGCCGAGGTGGCGCGCGACATGCGCCGGGCGGTGCGCGAGCGGCTGACCGCCGGCGACAGCGACGGCGACGTCTTCGCCTACATGGTCGCGCGCTACGGCGACTACGTGCTGCTGAAGCCGCCCTTCAAGGCCGGCACGCTGATCCTGTGGCTGGGCGCGCCGCTCCTGCTGCTGGTGGCCGGCGCCGCACTCCTCCTCGCCGCCCGCCGCCGCCGGCACACACCGATCGCAGCACCCAAGCCGCTCGACGAGGAGGAGCGCCGCCGCCTCGACGCGCTCCTGAAGGGCTGACGGCCATGCTCGAATTCCTGCTGGCACTGCTCACCACCGCGACCGTCGCCGCCCTTCTCTGGCCGCTGCTGCGGATGCGCCTGCCGGCGCGCGACCGGCTCTCGGGCGAACTGGCGATCTACCGCGACCAGCTGGCCGAGCTGGAGCGCGAGCGCGCCGCCGGCACGCTGAAGCCCGCCGAGGCCGCCGCCGCCCGCACCGAGATCGAGCGCCGCATGCTGGCCGCCGGCGACGCCGCCGCGGGCAGCGCCAAGGGCACCGCCAAGGGCAGCGCCAAAGCCTCCACTCCTTCCGACGCGGTGCAGAAGTGGCTGCCGCCCGCGCTCTCGCTCTTCGTGCCGCTGCTGGCGCTCGGCCTCTACCT
>CAIYWM010000386.1 GCA_903929895.1 uncultured Alphaproteobacteria bacterium | reverse complement strand
TGGCCTCTTGCGGATCAGGATCCCGCGGCTGCTCCTAGTGGACACAAAGGTGCCTGCATCGCATTGGGGTAGGTATTGGGCTTGCGATCCTTCTCTGCGTAGCGGCAATGGCTCCGGCGCAGGCAGAGACCCGGCGTCTCTGTGATCGGCGCGTGACGTTCGATGTCGTTCCACCCGTCGGCCTGCCAGCCAATCTGAGCGCCCTTTCCGGAATCTGGAAGGGCACGGTCACAATGGCCGGTGGAAGCGAGATGTGTCTGACCATCGTTGTTAAGGAAGTCTTCCCCGACGGCCGGGTCCACTTGCTGATGACATGGAACCTTTCCATGGGCGGCCGCGACGACATCAACAACTACGTCGGCATGGGCGAGGCTCTACACTGGCCGAACAAAGTGGAGAACGGCGAGATCCGGATCGACAGCCGCACTCAGTACAATGGCACCCACTACTACTACGTCATGGCCGTGCCGACGGAATCCAACCTCGACGTAATGCAGGGCAGGTGGATGACCGATACTCATCCACAGCCGGTCATCTTACATCGCGAACGGAAGTAATCCCCGAACAATCCGGTCCCGACCTTTCATCTCCGCCATCCTGGCATCAGGGCTGTGAAATTCTGCGTCATTTGCGGATTGCCGATGCGCGGGTCTGGACTTCGCCACCAGTTGCGGGGGCCGAACGCCCGTGGTGTCTGCGTCATCCGTCACCGGCGCGGCACTCTATTCAGCGACAATGCCCGGGTTCGCCCGCGACCTCTGCCGCTTGATCCAGAGGGCCAAGCCAGCGCCGCCCAATCCGACCAGCGCCAGTAACACAGGAAAGTTCTGCACGAGGAGCGACGTGGAGCTGCTCACCAGGTCGAGATTTATCACCATCAAGGCGAAACACGCAGAAAGTCCCACGGCACCGAGACCTGGCGCAATCACCCGACGCCAGACCGGCAAGCCCCCGTCGTCTCGCCAGAAGAACGCAATGATCGCCAGCGAGACCAACACCTGCAGGAGAAGAATTCCGAGGCTGCCGAATGTGCTCATCCAGACGAAGACGACGACGTACGGATCCGATCCAGCCATTGCGAAAGCCGCAACGATCCCCAGGGCACTGGCAATCTGCACGATGCCCGACGTAAGCGGCGAATGGTGGCGGCGATGCGTCCGCCCAAAGCCGCGCCACAGGGACCCCTCGCGACCCAGAGCGAACAGATAGCGGTTGATCGTATTGTGAAAGGACAATGAGCACGCGAACAGGCTGACCGCCAGCAGCCCCTCCATGAGATATCCTGCCGTCCGGCCCAGTAGCGCATTGATGGCATCGAGGTAGAGCGTGGCCGTGTTCTTCGCGGCCTGTTGCTGTATGTGCTCTGGTCCGTAGTAGAGCGAGATGCTCCAGGTCGTGAAGGCGTAGAAGACAGCAATGAGAATCACCGCAATGTAAGTGGCTCGCGGGATGGTACGCTTCGGCTCCCGGGCCTCCTCGCCAAAGATCGCGGTGGCCTCGAATCCGATGAAGGACGAGACGACGAAAACGAGCGCCAGGCCCAGTCCGGGCGCGAACACGGCCTGAGCGCCGAACGGCGCGAACGCGATCGGCCTTGCCTGATCCGCCGTTACGAGGATTGCGATGCTGAGGACGAGCAAGATCGCTATCTCGGCCACCATGCAGCAGCCCAGAAGCCAGCCACTGAACTCGATGCTCCGCACACCGCATAGGAAGACCGTGATCGCCAATGCGACGGCGTAGATCCACCAGGCAATATCTGGTCCGCCCGCCAAACGTACGAGATCATTCAGGAAGAAGCCGAACAAGCCATACAGGGCGACTGCGACGCTCGTGTAGGTCGCAAGCGCGATCAGCGCACCGCCCAGGCCGACCACAGGTCCAAGGCCCGCCCTGATATAGCTGTAGAAGCCGCCGGCGCTCAACACGAAGCCGCTCATCGCGCTAAAGCCAACGGAAAACAGCAGGTAAAGACCGCCGACGAGAAGAAAGGTGGCCGGCACGCCCGATCCATTGCCAAGCTGGAAGGCAGACGGCGTGACTCCCACCACGGCGGTCAATGGCGCCGCCGCCGCAACAACGAAGAAGACAATGTGCGGTGTGCCCAGTGCATTCTTCCGCAACGCATCGCTGGTTCGTGTCTCGATATCGGCTGTCATGTGATCAATTGGCCGCTGGACGGCAGCCATCGCGGCTTAAAGTTGGCATGGGACCCTGCGACCTTACTCAATGGAGAGGTTCTTACCGACCGTGCCCTTAGCAGTCCATGCCGCGACAGGGGACATGAAGAACCCTTAAGGCGGACAATCCGGCACCGCATAGATGCCGCCGCGCGCTCGAGAAGGCGCCCAAGTAAGCCGTCGACATCGGGAGGCC
>CAIYWM010000385.1 GCA_903929895.1 uncultured Alphaproteobacteria bacterium | reverse complement strand
TAGACCCGATCTGTCTCAAATTATCTGACGACGGACACAGCTTCTCCGGATCGGAGAGCTGGGACGCGTCGATCCTGGTCTGGGTGGCCTTTGCCCGCGCCTCCACGACGGCTGTCAACACGTCCTTTTCCTGCTTGGCATAGCCCTGAACCGTCGCGACCAGATTCGGGATCAGGTCTGCACGGCGCTGATAGTTGTTCTGAACGTCGGCCCACTTCGCTTTTGCCTGCTCCTCCAGTGTCGGGATGCTGTTGTACCCACACGAGGCGAGCGCGAAGCACATGACCGCGACCGCCATGCGGGAAAAGAACGAACTGGAGACGGACGCTGTGCGAGTCATGATGCTCCTCATGATGAATATGGGGGAATGCAAAGCGTCCTGGAAAGTTCCGATACCAGCATCCGCAATCCTCGCACAGGCGTGACGGGCGAGCGTCGCGGGCGAGTTCGCCGGGGCTGGGAGGGCAGAACGTGGCCGCGCATGGGCTGATATAGCGCTGGGCGGCTCATTTGCCATCCACAGGCTAAAAAGGCTCGTTTTTGCCATCGTCCGATGGGCTAAGCCTTTGATTCAGCTAGCCAAAATCGCTTCTGAAAATCGCAGTGTCGGTGGTTCGACTCCGCCCCTGGGCACCATTCGCCTTTAGTGCAATGGAGCCAACGTTTTAGGCCCCAGCAGTTGGCTCCAAAATCGAGTGCCGAGAAGCCTGTTTTTCCACGTTTCTTCGTACCATTTTTCCAAAGTCTCGTTCTGTTCCTGTTCTGCCGCCGATCAGTCGGCACGTTCATCGGCCAGCACCGCATGGATCGTCGACAACTTCGTAGAGCGGCGCAGGTTCATCTGTGAACGGCTCCCGGTCGAGATAGGCATCCCAGCCGTCTCCGCAAACCGAAAGGCCGTGTCGATCCATCCGCTGCTTGCTGTCGTCGGTGGTTCCAGGATGTGCCGCGCAGTAGTCGAGCCGCGCGCGATCGTAGCAGGAGCGCCATTTCATGAAGGCTCGCTGGTGCCGAAGGCCGTCCCGCGTGCTCTGGCGGATCGTGACGTTGACGGCGCAGGGAGCCCCCATTTGGAAGGTGAAAACTAGCGACGCCCCGTCGTCGACTCTTGGAGGCGGCAAGTAGCTCGATCCGGAAATGCCGTGGTGCTGTGTGTGGTAGGTCGTTCCGATTAGCCGTCGCAAACGCTCTGGCGTGAAGCACGAATAGGCGGAGACATCGCCGAATGTCAGCGACGCTTCGACCTTCTCATTGGCGGCACTGCACAGGCTGGTTCGGTACAGGTCGTAGAATAGCTTTGGTGTGCTTGCGACGTAGACTTTGTCCGACATGAACTGCGGCACCTTCATGTCCCTCACACCCTCGGGGGTGGGCCTATACCAGGAAGGCGCAAAAATCGCCGTGGTAACCGTGGTTTGTCGTTCACGCCCTCCTTGATCGCACGGCGTGTGGCGGATGTCGGCAACCTTGGTCTTGAACTCCACTTCCATGTCGAGTGCAGCGGCGAGATTGGCCGGATCGGTCAGCAGGCCTTCCGCGGCAATCTTCTTGACCAGCAACGCAAGGCTATCGCCATTGGGCATCGGCTCCAGCGGCTTCTCGTCCGGGACGACACTCCGAGAGACGGCGCTGCCGTGCCATGTGACGATCCCAATGCAGGCGCAACAGAGGGCCATCATGCTGGATAGTGTCCAGCGTCGTCCGCTTCCCCTCATTTGCGCTTGCTCAAGGCTTTGAACACGCGGAGCGCCCCCTGATTGCGAGCCGCTTCCTGCGTATAGACCCGCGCGCTGGCAGGGTTGGCCTGGCCGAGCGCGCCAGCGATATCGTTCTCGCTGAAGCCGGCGTCTGCAGCGGCCTTGCCCAGGCTCTTGCGAAGCCCATGGAAGGTGAGGCCCGGCCGAATCCTCCCGTCCTTCACCAGCTGCCGCTTGATCCTATCGAAGGAGGAATCCAGGCCGTCCTTCGTGTAGGGCTGGCCCAGGCGGTTGAGCACCAGCCTGTCGCCGACCTTGCGCCCGTCGCGCTGGGCGGCGCGGCCCATCTGGATCTGGTCCGGCTCGTTCAGGATCGCGGTCAGGCGCTTGGCTTCGAAGATGCTCAGCTTCTTTCCGTTCTTGTTGATCATGTCCATGTCGATCGAGCCGTTGGCGCGGGCGGCCTTCGGGACGCGCACGACGTCTTCCTTCCTGAGCCCGCCGTACTAGGCGAGGGCGACGGCCATGCGTAGGCCGCTGCCGCCAAGAGCCGTACGGGCCAGCGGGACGCGGTGGAAGGAAAACTGCTGGGAAGTCGGCCTGGCACGCGTCGCGGCGCCCGAGCGCTGGCTCTACGCGCTCTGCGCCGCTCGTACGTGCTTTCCTTGCGCAGCCACAGCCCGCTAATACCCGATCGCGGCGCCATCGCTGCGCGGATCCGAGCCGCCGACGCGCAGACCGCTGACCGGGTCCACCGTGATGCCGTGGGCGTGGCCTGCGAGTTCGTTCCAGGCGCCCCAGCGGTTGACCATGTGGCCGCGTCGTTCGAGCTCGGCAATAGTCTCGGCCGGAATGCGTCCCTCAACGTGCAGCGTGTCGCGTGGCTCACCGATGGCGAAGCGGCCGGACAGGAAGCGTGGCGTCTCCAGCGCCTCCTGGATGTCCTGACCGTGGTCGATCAGGGCGAGATAGGTTTGCAGGTGGATCTGGGGCTGGCCGTCGGCGCCCATGCAGCCCACCACAGCCCACAGCCTGTCGTCGCGGAACGCCATCGAGGCGATCAGCGTGTGCAATGGCGTCTTGCCGGGCTCGACCCGGTTGGGGCTCTTGGGATCGAGCGAGAAATAGGCCGAGCGATTCTGCAAGACAACTCCGGTGCGACCCGCCACGACCGCGGCGCCGAAGCCGCCATAAAGGGAATGGATCATCGACACCGCATTGCCCTCGGCGTCGACCACGGCGATGTAGACCGTGTCACCGGCCAGGCTGCCGTAGGAGGGGATTTTGTCCCACGGCAAGGCTCGGGCCGGGTCCATCAGAGCGCGCCGCTCATCAGCATATTTCTTTGATATCAGGCGCTCCATCGGTACAGACGCGAAGCGTGGATCGGCGAGATGACGGTCGCGGTCGTGATAGGCAAGCTGCTTGGCCTGGACCATCAAATGCACATAGTCGGGGCCCAGAAAGGGCTTCTTGTGCATCTCCATTGGCTCAAGCAGGTTCAGCATCTCCAGCACAGCGAAGCCCTGCGTGGGTGCCGGCGTTTCGTAGATCGTGACGTCGCGGTAGCTGCCTTTCAGCGGTTCGCCCCAGTGCGCGTTCTGCGCCTTTAGGTCGTCCAGAGTAAAGAAGCCGTCATTGGCTTTCGACCAACGCGCCAATTCGCCCGCTACTTCACCCTCATAGAAGCCGTGCCAGCCGTCACTGGCGATCGCCTCCAGGGTCCTTGCGAGATCGGGGTTGGTGAGAATCGCACCGTCCTTCAGGAAGATGGCCGCCGCTTCGGGGCTTTTCGCCAATTCCTCACGCGCCAATTCGCGCCAGTAGGCCAGCCGCGCCGTCACCGGGAAGCCATTGCGGGCGTAGCCGATGGCGCTCTCCAGGCAGCGCTTCAAAGGCAAGCGACCATAGGCAGCGTGAGCCATGCCCCAGCTGGCGACCGCGCCTGGAACAGTGAGAGTGCCGGGCAGTACGCCGCGATAGGGTATCTCGGCCAGGCCGCGCCGGGCGAAGGTGTCGATCGTGCCGGCCGCGGTAGCACGCCCGCCGCCGTCGATGTAGCGTACGGCACCGGTCTTGGCTTCATGGACAAGCAGGAACGCGTCACCGCCCACGCCCGTCATATGCGGATAGAGCACCGAAAGCGCGGCGCTGGTGGCGATGGCGGCGTCGACCGCCGATCCGCCTGCTCTCAACACATCGACGCCCGCCTGTGACGCCAGCGAATGCGGGGATGTAACCATACCGTTGGGAGCGAGGGTGGCCGGACGGCCGGTGCGTATATCAACCATGAAGATTTCTTAGCCGACACTCTCCAGACCGCAAGACCTAACTATTATCCGCGAAAGGCACTGAACCGGAAAGATGCGTCGTCGGGATGACGAGGAGACATCATGATCGCGCCGCGAATTGTGTCGACGATAAATCCATCGAGAGAACTGGCCTCCGGAACATATCGGCCGGGGCAAGTGGGCCTGCGCGGTGTTGTGCGGGTTTACGCGGGCTGCGCTTTGCTTACCGAAACGATTGCGATCGGCGAGTCTACATTGGGCGAGGAAAAAGGATCATTTGGGGAGAGGTTGATCGGAGGCGCAGATCGGCTTGCCATGGTCGACCAGGATCAAATCGTCGACCGGAAAGCCCATGCTTCGCGCCTTATCGACCAGGCGGTTCCGGATATCGGCAGAGAGGTCTGGCCGGCGCGCCAGGATCCAGAGATAGGTCTTCGATGGGCCCGAAATCAGAGCCCAGCTGTAATCCTGTTGGTCGAGGGCAGCGACATGGTAGCCACCGGCGAACGGCCAGAAGAAGGTTACGGAGAGGCTGGCCGTGTCTGGCGCGCCCTGAAACACGGCGCGACCATCGGCTTCCTTCCAGCGGCAGCTCTTGCGGTCAAAGCCTTTGTTGAGAACGCCAACGGAGCCGTCGTTGCGTACCGTGTAGGTTGCGGTCACGTTCGTCAGCCCGCGCTCGAAGCTGTGGTCGAGGCGCATGATCTCGAACCACTCGCCTTTGTAGCGTTGAAGGTCGAAGGGACGCACGGGCTCGACGCCCTCGGGAAGTCCGGTGCAGCCGCTGACGAGTGCGGACAGCATCAGAATCAGAAGTAGACGCCTGGGCAGGGTATTCAATGTCTTGTCTCCCTTGAGCGCCAATCCCAGGGCATCTGAAAACGGCCCGACTAAATGCGGAGCCTGGCAGCATGCGCTCCTTCTTCTTCGCCGACAAAGTCCGGCGAATAAATTCGGTAGGCAACGGCCCAGCCGGCTGCGACCATCCAGCGATTGAGATCCCCTTCCAGATGGCGTGTCGACCGTCGGACCGGTCGGTGGCAATGTGAAAGCAGACGCCGGGCACTCATAGCCAGCCGTTTTCCTTGAAGGCAGAGAGATCAACGCCGGGAGGGGCATACCACCCATCGGCGCCGTAGCGAGCCCCGAGTTTTTGCGCGACGTCCTTGTTGCCGTAAGGAATTCTGAGCGGAGTGTTGCGGCCGACATCATGCAGGTGAAGGCCAGGCGCTTTTGACGGTGGGTTGCCGAACGTAGGCTTTCGCGACTGCTTGCCCTGTACCGCTTTCGTTGGCGACGGAGCAGGGGCTGTCGAGTTCTTGGCCCGGCGACGCTTTCGGGTGGGTTGGGCGTCCTCGGTCTTCGAGGCTTGCGGTGGGCTTGTCGCCTTGGAAGCAATGGCCGCTGCAGTCTCCCCGACGGCCTTCTTGGGGGCATGTTGCTCGAGGAACGCCCGGCAGATGGATCCGGATGTGCCATAGCCGGCTGGGAGCCTGATGCGCTTCTGACGAGCAAGCACCACGGCAAACTGCTTCATCGCCGGCGTCGGTGGACGTTCGCCGCCGCTGCCGCCGCGCGCAGGGCCAAGCAAGGGAGGCCCGCCGGACGCAGGACCGTGCGTCAGCTTACCGATAATCCGCCGCGCCACGTCGCACACGGCATCGATCGCGCCCATCATCTCCTGCTTGCCGACGACGACATCGTCCAAAAGGCATTCGAGTTGCGCCGTCACGCCAGGATCGACCAGGGCGGGGTCAGCCTGCTTGAGGACGCCGAACAGTCTTAGCCCGGTCTCGGTGGGAACGATGTTCTTTCCTTGGGCGACCAGGAAATCCTGCCGCTTCAGCCCGCCGATGATCTCGGCGCGGGTGGCCGGCGTGCCGATTCCCTTGGCCTCTTTCAGTCGGTCCCGCAGGACCTCATCCTCGACAAAGCGCCAGGCATTCTGCATCGCCTCGATCAGCGTACCTTCATTGTAACGGGGAGGGGGCTTGGTCTCCTTGGTCTCGACGGCCGGATCGTGCAGTCGTGCCGTCTCGCCGTCGCGTATCGCAGGAAGCAGTTGCCCGCCATCGCCCTTCTCGTCGGCCGGCTGCCATTCCGGGAATGCCGCGCGCCATCCGAGATCGATGGGCTGGCGACCGGTCGCCTTGAACGGGAAGCCCTTAACGTCGAGCGTCGCGGTCGTCTGCCGGTAACGGAAGTCGGGCATCAGGGCGGCGAGATAGGCTCGTGCGATCACATCGAAGAGCTTCTTCTCGTCGATCGAAAGGTGCGGCCAGACCTCGCGGAGAGTGTCGACCGTGTTGGCGTTGGGAATGACGGCGTGATGGCTGGCGCCCTCTAGTCCCTTCTCATAATACGTCCCGCTCGCACCGCGACGGATGATTGGCGGATCGGGTACGGGAATGGCCTTGAAAGATTGGCCGACCTGAAGGCCGGCGACGAGCTTGGGCACGTCCGCGATCAGGCTCTCGGGCAGGTAGCGCACCTCGGCGCGGGGATAGGTGATGATCTTCTTGCCCTGGCCGTCATAGAGCTCCTGCGCGACTTCCAGCGTCTTGGCCGCCGACCAGCCGAACCGCGACGAGCAGAGTTTCTGCAGGGAAGGCAGATCATGCAGTTTGGGTGGACTTTGCTTCTTGTCCTCGACGCGCACGCCGAGCGGCCCCTCGAAACCCTGAGCAGCCTTGGCGACGGTCTCCGCATTCTCGCGCTTGAGGATCCTTTCATTCGGAGCATGGCGCATCTTGAATTCGCCGCTGGCGACCTTCGCCGTGGCGACAATCTCGTAATACGTCACCGGCACGAAGTTCCTGATCTCCAGTTCGCGCTTGCAAACGATCGCCAGCGTCGGCGTCTTGACTCGCCCGACACCGATCACGCCTCGGGCGCCCTGTCCCAGGATGACGGTCGCCGTACGGGTGAGGGAAAGATTGTAGATCTGATCGGCCTGCCGGCGTGCAACCGCGGCAGCGTACAGGCGGGCATACTCGGAATTGGGTTTGGCGTGACCGAAGGCATCGCGGATGGTCTGGGAATCCTGCGCCGTGAACAGCACCCGCATCACCTGACCGCGATAATTGTAGTGTTCGAGGATTTCCTGACCAATCAGCTGGCCTTCGCGATCGCAGTCGGTGGCGAGCCAGACCCTCCTGGCCGACCGCAGCGCTTCTCGAATAGCTGCCAGCTTGGCGGCCTTGTTGCCACCCATCGCCGGCCGTGTGCCGTAGAGCCCTTCAGGCCGTAGCAGGATCGGCGTCCAGCGTTTCCATGCGGGATCGGCGTCCTCCGGTTCCTCCAGGTCGATCAAATGGCCTTCGGCGGGAAGGATGGTGCCATAGCGGGCGCCGACGGCCGCGCGAACATCCTTCGCCTGACTGGTCTTCTCCGTGATGACGATCTGGTCGGCCATTTGGGCTCATGTGACGAATCGATTCGCCTCCGAATCAATTGGAACATATAGAGAACATGCGAAGACCACAAGCCGTCGTGTGAGATCGGCCCTTACAGGCGATTGGATTGATGCGACGACGCTTGTGCCGATGCCGCCCTCCAAGGCGAAATCCGACCCTCTCCATGCTGATCGCGTCAGCAGGCTTGCGCAGGGTGCCCGCTTCGACAAGCTCGCCAGGAACTACTTCGCCGCTACAGCCCTTGCTTCAGCACACCTGTGGATGCGGACTTAGGAGTCCACGACCTAGTCTTCGAGCGTGCCCGCCAGACGCTCCGCGGCCTCGGCGTAGTCCTTCATGAAATCGTAGACGACCGACCGCGCCGACTGTTCGGTGTTCATGAGGCCGACCGCCTGGCCGACGTAATAGGTGGCGAGACGCTGGGCGCCCTCATGTCCGCTGGCGGCAAGCTTGTCGATTTTTGCCAGCGCCGGCCGGCTGATGAGGCCTTGGAGCGGCATCGGCAGCGGATCGGGCGTGTGCTCGCCGTGCCAGCCGTCGGTCCAGGCCGACTTGAGCTGCCGCGTCGGCTTGCCCGTCCGGCTGCGCGACCGCACGGTATCGCGCGAGGTCGCGGCCAGCATTTTCTTCTTCACCGTCGGGGTGGTCTCGGCCTCCGCCGTCGTCAGCCAGACCGACGCAGTCCAGGCGCCAGCAGCGCCCATGGCCATGCACGCCGCCATCTGCCGCCCGGTCGCGATGCCGCCGGCGGCCAGCACGTCGATGTCCTTGTAAGCCGCAACGGCCTGCAGCACCTCGGGCACGAGCACCATCGTCGAGACCTCGCCACAGTGCCCGCCCGCCTCGGTGCCGGCGACCACGAGAATGTCGACACCCGCCTTGGCGTGTTTGATCGCATGTTCCTTGGCGCCGGTGAGAGCGCCCACCAGGATGCCCTTGTCGCGTGCCCGGGCCATGATCGACGGCGGCGGCACGCCGAGCGCATTCACGAACAGCTTGATGGGATGGCTGAAGGCGACATCGAGGAGCCGCGCCGCGCCGCCTTCGCGCATGTTGTCCGTATAGTCGTGGACGGCTTGCCCGGCGGACCACAGATCGGCGGTATCGATGCCGTGCTGGGCGAGCAGGCCGGCGACATGCCGGCGATGTTCGGGGGGCACGCGCGCCTCGAGGTCGGCCGCCGTCAGCCCGCCCTCCTTGTCCTCCATCTTGTTGGGAATCAGCAGATCGATCCCGTAGGGCTTGCCGTTGACATGCTCGTCGATCCACCTGAGATCGATTTCCAGGCTCTCCGCGGTGTGGGCGACGGCGCCCAGCACGCCGAAGCCACCGGCATTCGACACCGCGGCCACGACGTCGCGGCACTGGCTGAAAGCGAACAGGGGAAATTCGATCCCGAGTTTCCGGCACAAAGCGGACTTCATCCGACGCTCCCCCTTGGGTCAAAAAACAGATACGGCCGAGAAGAAAACGAGGTGGGATTGGATAGCAGTGCCTGAGGTGCCCCGGTACAGTTTTCCGGACGGCCGTGTTGCCGGGCGAACAATGCTGGCCGCCCGAGGCCGCTCTCAATGGACGAGGTCCGGCGTGGCAAAGAGCCTGGCAGGTGCCTTGATACCGTTCAGGACATAGTCGCTCCCTGCACACATTCCGGCGACGAATTTTTTCGTGCGGACGAGGGGCGGGGCGTGCCGGATAGGTGCTACGTATCGGGACACTGCGTCATCGCAATTCAATGAAAGAGAGCGGACATGGGAAGGCTCGACGGCAAGATCGCAGCAGTGACAGGCGGAGCCTCAGGGATCGGGGAGGCGACGGTCAGGCGCTTCGTGGCCGAAGGGGCGAGCGTGGCCTTCTGCGATCGGGACGGCGCGCGCGGCCAACGTGTGGCGGCCGAACTCGAGGCCGCCGGCGGAAGGGTCGCGTTCACGGAGGCGGACGTCGGGACCGAAGCCGCCTGCCTTGCCTTCGTCAACGGGGCTGCGGAAAGGTTCGGGCGGCTCGATATCCTCGTGAACAACGCCGGTATCCGCAAATACGAGAAGATCGACGAGGCGAGCGCGGCCAGCTGGAACGAGATTCTCAACGTCAACCTGATGAGCTACGCCTTCTGTGCCAAGGCCGCGATCCCGCTGATGCGCCGCGACAACGGCGGGGCCATCGTCAACGTCGCCTCGGTACGTTCCGTCATGGCCGGCGGCGGCAACCTTCAGTACGACACGACCAAGGCTGCGATCGCGGGCCTGACGCGGGCTCTCGCCGCCGACCACTCCCCTGAGGGTATTCGTGTGAACGCCGTCGGCCCCGGCCCGATCTTCACGCCTTTCCATCAGCGTCGCATCGAAGCGGCGGGCGAGACGGTGGCGCAGTACAACGCCAGTGCTGCCATGGGCACCATGATGAAGCGCCCCGGCAGGGCCGAGGAGGTTGCCGCCGCGATCCTGTTCCTGGCTTCCGACGATGCCTCCTACGTCACCGGCGCGGTGCTGTTCGTGGACGGCGGCATGACGGCGATGTGAGG
>CAIYWM010000384.1 GCA_903929895.1 uncultured Alphaproteobacteria bacterium | reverse complement strand
TTCTGGCAGCCCAAGTATTCGGTGCCGAACAAGAAGATGGTCGAGGCCGTGCAGATGCTGGCGCGCACCGAAGGCATCCTGCTCGACCCGGTCTATACCGGAAAGATCATGGCCGGCCTGATCGGCCTCGCGCGCCAGGGCCACTTCAAGCCGGGTGCCAAGGTGCTGTTCATCCACACCGGCGGCCTGCCGTCGCTGCACGTCTACGAAGACGTGGTCCTGGGGCGTACCCAGCTGGCGGACTGACGCGACGACGCGCTTCTGCGGCGCATTTCGATGAGGCATTGCGGTCATCGCGCAATGCTTCCTGTGCGTCACAGTCCGCGCAGAAGTTTTCTTCGCCGTCCGGCCGCAGATCGACGAACCCGTTTCATTGACCCGAAGCGGTGTGGCGGCCAGTTTCGATGCATGATTTTCCGATCATTTCTTCGCCCTTCGTGTCGACGCTGACGCGCGACACCGTCTGATCTCAACATCCTTCATCGAACTCAGCGCCCCGCATCTGCGGCGGCGAACGGAGAAGTCATGCTCAAGCGACGTCACCTGATGGCGAGCCTTGCCGCCACAACCCTTGCCGCCCCTCTGATTGCACGCGCCCACGGCGCCTATCCCAGCCGGTCCGTGAAGATCATCGTGCCGTGGCCGCCGGGCGGTGGAGTCGATGCCTTCGCGCGCGTCCTCCAGGCCCCGCTCAGTGCCCAACTCGGGCAGACGGTGATCGTGGAGAACATCGGCGGCAGCGCCGGCCGGGTCGGAACGCTGAGCGCCTCGCGCGCCCAGCCCGATGGCTACACCATCGTCCTCGTGAACGACACGTTCGCGGCGACCGAGGCGCTGCCCGTCGCGGGAACGCCAGCCCTCTATCCGGCCTTCCAGCCGGTAACGCTCGCTATCTCCGGACCGCAGGGCCTGTTCACACATCCGCGGTCAGGTCTCGCCACCGCGCAGGTCTTTGCGGCGGCGGCGAAGGCCAATCCCGGCAAGCTCAATGTCGGTGTACCGGGCCTCGGCAGCAGCCAGCATCTCGCGAGCGAACTGCTCCTGCGCGCGGCGGGCGATCTGCGCGTGACTCACGTGCCCTATCGAGGCGGTGGACCTCTGCTGCAGGACCTGATCTCGGGCAACATCGATGCCGGTGTCGTCACCTTCGCGGCCGGTGCCCCGCAGGCGCGCGGCGGGCAGCTCGTGGCACTGGCTATCACAAGTGAACACCGGTCCAAGGCGTTCGCTGACGTGCCTACGGCCGCCGAGACGATCGCGCCGGGCTTCGTCCAGGCGACGTGGCAAGGCCTCCTGGCGCCGAGGGGAACGCCCACTGCCGTGATCGAGCGTTTCCATGCCGCCGTGCTGGCCGTTCTCCAGGACAAGGCCGTGATCGCTCGGCTCGCCGATCTCGGCTTCGATCCCGTCGGGCTGGACGGCAACGGTTTCGGTCAGCTGTTCGACCGCACGGTCGACACGTTCGCGGGCATCGCCAAAGAAAGAAACATCGCGGCTGGCGACTGACATCGACTTATCCATTCCAGCCCGCTGATCGCATCGGCCGGTTCCTTCGTACAGGAAGGAACCGGTTCATAGCCGGGGAAAGGAATGGGCTTGATGAACGCAGCTTCGTCGGTCGGGAGGCGCGCTGCGCAGACGAGCTTTGCCGTGGCCGGGATCGTGCCGGTCGTTGCGGGACTGTGGGGTGTGTTTCACCCTGTTGCGGGATCGGTAGGTTCGCAACTGAACCATGGCCGCTATCTCTCGGGACTGCTCTTTGCCATCGGGCTCGCCTTCTGGGCAGCGATTCCCCACATCGAGCGCCAGACGGTGTGCATACGCGTCCTGACGGGAATCGTGGTGATCGGCGGTTGCTGCCGCCTGCTGGGCGTGATGCTGGGCGATCTGCTGTCGCTGCCGGTGGCGGGAGCGCTGGCAATGGAACTGGCCGTCACGCCCTTGTTGTGCTTCTGGCAGTCCTGCCTGATGCCGCGCGGGTGAACGGGGGCCGATCAGGCCCCGGGCTTCCACTGCAACCGCAGCGAGCTGGTTCCGTTTCGGGTCCATGAAACGTGTCGCCAAGTGTCTGCGGTGCACGGTCGGCATCTTCCTTGGTTTCCTGTTGATCGCGGCTGGCATGATTTACTTCGTCGCGACGTCGGATCATCTGCGCGGCCAGCTTGAAGGCCGCGCCAGCGATCTGAACCGCCGCAAGACACAGATCGCCAAGGTTGTCCCAGTGCGTGCCTCGTCCAGCAACTGCTCTCGACTCCCTGAGTGCGCTCATCCCGGCCTGAATGAGCGCTTGCCGCGGACGCGCCGAGCGCCCATCTAAGGATGGTATTCGGCGACGTCTGCGTCGGCGCCTCCTGATTCCGAAGCATCCGACGATGCATCGACGCGCAAGACGAGGTGCGACATGGCCGTTGAACGAAAAGTCGAAACTTCCCCGAAGCCTGCCGTTGTGCTTACGCCCGACGAGGAGGTCACCTTGAGGCGGGTCGCCTTCGGCCAGTCGGACGTGCGGGCCATGCGCGCCCAGGACCTGACCCGATTGCGCAACCTGCGACTGATCCAGGACAGCAAGGACGGCCCGTGCCTCACGGTCAGCGGCCGTGAGCGGTTCGACGAACTGCCCAAGGCAATGCTGATGGACAGGGGCCCCAAGGACCTGATGTCGGCGATGGCCAAGGTCTTCAAGACGAACTGACGCAACCCCAAAATGCGAAAGGCCCCGCACCTTTCCAGGTACGGGGCCGTATCGCGTTGCCGCTCCAGCCGCACGCCCCAGTACATCCGTGGTGGCGCGCAGGGAGGAGGGCGGCCGCCGTGTTACCGGCGGCCCGTGATCAGGATGCGGCCTTGAGGGTTTCCGCCGCCATCTTGCCGCTCTTGCGATCGGCGACCAGCTCGAATTCCACCTTCTGGCCCTCGCTCAGCATGCTCATGCCAGCGCGCTCGACCGCGCTGATGTGCACGAAGGCGTCGGTGCCGCCATTGTCCGGCTGAATGAAGCCGAAGCCCTTCTGAATATTGAACCACTTCACGGTTCCCGTCGTCGTTGTCATGGGAGACCCCTTTTTTGACTTTGGATATGCGAGTCCGTGCCCTCTCCGCACTTGAACATGCGGAAGAGCGCTGGAACCCGTCGAATTTGCACTGGCTTTCGGGATCAAGTGTCGTGGAGCGGGGCCGCTGAACAATGCCGGCGGGCGCGGACCAAATCAGATGTCCGTGTATCGACAAGCTCCATATGGTCCCTTGTTCGGACACTATCAAGGTCCAAATACTGTTCCTCCTCGCTTTGTGGCGAAGGACGGAGGTGCTCATGGAGCCTCATTCTACTCCTGATATCGTCGATACCGAGTTGCGCGCGGCCGCCGCGTCGTTTGCGCGCCCCTCTGTACGGCAGAGTCTCCTGCAGCTCGCCACGTCATTCGGTCCCTTCCTCGCGGGCTGCGCAGCCATGTACGTCGCCTGCGGCATTTCCCCATGGCTCGTCATTGCCCTCGCCATACCGACCGGCGCGTTCATGGTGCGCGTGTTCATCGTTCAACACGATTGCGGACACGGCTCGTTCTTCGCCTCCCGCCGTGCCAATACGATCGTCGGCCGGTTGTGCAGCCTGTGCACCTTCACACCCTTCGCCAGCTGGCGGCGCCAGCACGCGCAACATCATGCCGAATGGAACAATCTCGATCGCGGCGATCGCGGCAGCGACATCTATTCCTCATGCCTCACCGTGCGCGCCTACCTCGCTTTGTCGCCCTGGCAGAGGTTCCTTCATCGCCTCGTGCGCCATCCATTGATCGCCAACTTCCTGCTGCCGCCCCTGGTGTTCGTGCTGCTCTACCGCACGCCGTTCGACACGCCGCGCGCCTGGGTGCGCGAACGCCGCTCGGTCCTGCTCACCAATGCGAGCCTCGTGGCCTTGTTCGCGACCCTTGTTCTTTTGCTGGGCTGGCGCGACGTGCTGCTGGTGCATTTGTCGATCATGGTCGTGGCGTCGATCCTCGGCGTGTGGCTGTTCACCCTGCAGCATCGCTTTCCGGGCGCGCAGTGGACCGGTCGCGGCGCCTGGCGCTACGTCGATGCCGCGATGGACGGATCGTCCTGGTTTGACCTGCCGATCGTCCTGCGTTGGTTCACCGGCAATATCGGCTTCCATCACGTGCACCATCTCAACCAGCGCATTCCGAACTACCGGTTGCCGCAGGCTCACGAAGCGGCCCAGACGGTGCGCGCCGTTCCGCCGCTCGGCCTGCGCGCGGGCCTCGCTGCGCCACGGCTTACATTGTGGGACGAAGCGTCGAGCCGCCTCGTTCGGTTCAGCGACGTGGCGCGGCTGGAGACGCCCGCCTGATCTTGCTCTAGCGTGGGCCCCTCACCGAGGAGCCCCGTCGATGTCTGTTCCCCACGGCCCGCTGCAGGGCGTCAAGGTCGTCTCCTGCTCCACCGCGCAGGCGGGAACCGTGCCCTGGATGCTGATGGCCGATCTCGGTGCCGACGTGATCAAGATCGAATCCCCCCAGGGCGGCGACCCGTCGCGCCGCATGACCGTGCTGCCGGGCATGGGCAGCACCTTCTTCGAGACCAACAATCGCGGCGTGAAGAGCGTGACGCTGAACCTCAAGAGCGAGGAGGGGCGCGCGATCCTGCGCAAGCTCGTCGCGAAGGCCGACATCTTCGGTCAGAACTTCCGCCCCGGCGCAGCCGAGAAGAACGGCTTTGGCTGGGAGGAGCTGCGCACCGTCAACCCGAAGCTCGTCTATGTCTCGATCTCGGGCTACGGACCCGACGGGCCGCACGCCGACCTGCCGGGCACCGACTCGATGGCGCAGGCGCTGGGCGGCATTGCCGAGGCCTATTCCATGCCGGGCCAGAAGATGCGCACCGGTGTGGTGTCCGTCGCCGACGAGACCTGCGCCATCCTGGCGTTCGGCGGTGCGCTTGCGGCGCTCACGCATGCGCGCACCACGGGAGTCGGGCAGAAGATCGACCTGTCGCTGCTGGGTGGGCAGATCCGGCTGATGGGCTGGACGTTGCAGACGGCGATGTGGCGCGACCGTAATCCCGTGACAGGTCAGGCCCGAGTCACCGGCACGCGCGAGCGGCCGGGCATCAGCGCCAGCTTCGACGATCGCGATGGCAAGCCGCTGGTCTTCCAGATCACCGGCCCGGAGGACTGGAAGGACGCGATGACATCGCTCGGCTTCCACGAGCATCTGGAAAAAGCGGGCTTCGGCGATCTCGGCGTGATCATCGACAATGACGCCAAGCGCATCGAGCTTCTCGCCACGCTCGACGCGCTGTTCGCGACCGGAACGCGCGAGGACTGGGTCGCCCGCCTGCGTGGCGCCGACATCGTCTCGGCACCGATCAACACGCTGCTCGAAGCCTCGAACGATCCCGACGTCGTGGCGAACGGCTACGTCACCGAGGTCGCGTATCCGAGGCTCGGCCGGAAGCTGAAGGTGCATGGCACGCCGTGGAAATTCTCCGAGACGCCGGCCCGGCCCGGCATCGCACCGGAGCTGGGTGAGCATAACGACGCGGTGCTGGACGAACTGGGCTATGGGCCGGCAGAACTGGCCGACCTGCGCGCGCGCAAGATCATCTGATCGGCAGGAGGCAGACGATGTCCCGACCACCCTTGCCGCCGTTCACCGAGCAGACCGCGACGGAGAAGGTCCGACTCGCCGAGGATGGCTGGAACGGCCGCGATCCCGCCAAGGTCGCGCTCGCCTATACGGCGGACAGCCAATGGCGCAACCGCGCGGAATTCGTCACCGGCCGCGCCGCCATCGAGGCGTTCCTCACGCGCAAGTGGGCACGTGAACTCGACTATCGCCTCATCAAGGAGCTCTGGACCTTCGCCGGCAATCGGATCGCCGTGCGCTTCGCCTACGAGTTCCACGACGACAGCGGCACCTGGTTCCGCGCCTACGGCAACGAGAACTGGGAGTTCGATGCCGACGGTTTGATGCGCCGGCGCATCGCCAGCATCAACGAGCATCCCATCACCGGGTCCGATCGCAAATTCCACTGGCCGCTGGGTCGTCGTCCGGATGATCACCCGGGGCTCAGCACGTTCGGGTTCTGATCGGGTCCTTTGGCGAGCGAGCCGTATGCCGCCGAGCCTGCACTTGATGTGCAGTCGCTGGCGCCTTCTGTTCGTTCTGCAGAAAGCATCGAGCTTTGGGCTTCCCGTCTTCTAATATAACTGTACAGTCAGTGCAGATACTTTTTGGAGTACGATGCACCGTTCGAGGCTGGCACTGCTCCTGTCGACGCTGGTGGCGTTTTCCAGCCCATCCCTTGCGCAGGTGAATGATGCGAAGCGCGCCTCCTACAGGGCTGCCTTCGAAGAGACCCTGCGCCATCCCGGCGATGCCGAAGTCCTGCTGAAATATGCGCAGGCCGCCACTGCCGCCGAGGACTATGAAGGTGCGATCACCGCCTACGAGCGGTTCCTCGTCATCGATGCCGACCAGCCGAGGGTAAAGTTCGAGCTGGGCGTCCTCTACTACAAGCTGAAGTCCTACGACGCGGCGCGGACCTATTTCGAGGCCGCCCGCACCTCGACGAAGTCGACCGCGGAAATCGCCGAGCGTTCGTCGGAGTTCATCCGCGACATCGACCGTCGCTGGGGCACATCGCGCCTCACCGGCGAGTTCGTGGCCGGCATCCGCTATTCCGACAATCCTGCCAGTCTCCCGACCGGCACCCTGCAATCCTTTGGCGCGACCGTCGTGCCCAATCCGACTTTCCAGCGGCAGGGCGATTTCGCCTTCGTCGGCGCGGCGTCACTCAGCCATCGCTACGATTTTGGGCGCCAGGACAATGGCACCCTGGAGACCGACTTCTCCTTCTACACGGCCAAGCAGTTCCAGGTCACCAATGCCGACGTGATGCTGCTCGACCTCGGCGTGGGTCCGCGCATGGAGCTGATCGACGGCCCTTTGAGTGGCGTGCAGCTCAAGCCCTTCGTCAGCGGGCGCTATATCACCGTGGGCAATCTGCCGACCTACTGGGCGTGGGGCGCCGGGCTGGAAGCCTCGGTGCCGGTAACGGAAAAAGTCCGTGCCGGGATCGTGGTGCTGGGGCAGCGGCGTGACTTCGTGAACAATGCCTCCGTGCCCTTCAACACCCAGAACTCGGGCAACAACGCAACGGTGGCGGGCAATCTCCGCGCCGATCTGACGGCCAGCCTGGAAGCGTCGCTGGGGGGCAACTACACGCGCTATATCGCGATGACGGGCTTCCAGAGCTATGGCGAAGCGGGCTTCGGCGGCGCGCTGACGTGGCGTTTCGAGGATCCCGTGGGTATCAACGGGCGCAAGTGGACGCTGGCAGGCAATGCCGCGATGGCCTTCGCGACCTACGACCAGCCCGATCCCTTCGTCCAGCCGGGGACGGTGCGTACTCAGACCGACGTCAATCTCGGTCTGCTCCTGTCCGTGCCGCTCGACGATCGCCTGACGCTGGTGGGTCAGACGACCTATTTCCAGCGTTCCGCCTCAATCAACAATTACAGCTTCAATTCGTTCAGCAGCCTGGTGGGCATCGGCTGGCGATTCTGAGGGAGCGGTCCGATGTCCATGCGGAAATCACGCGCGATCTTCCTGACGCTTCTCTTGCCGCTGGCCTGGGCCACGGCGGCATCCGCGCAGCAGGTCGGCGTGACCTCTGCGGCCAGCGGCGATCCGCGCGGCACGCCGCCGGCGCAACCCACGCGGACCCTGCGCGTCGGCATCGACGTGTTCGGCAGCGAGCGGGTGACGACGGGACCAGCGGACCGGGCGCACCTGGTCTTCCTCGACGGTTCCGGCCTCACGGTCGGCGCCAATAGCGAATTGACGATCGACAAGTTCGTCTTCGACGCCAACCGCAATGTCGGCGAGTTGGCGGTCAATGCGACGAAGGGGGCTTTTCGATTCGTTGGCGGCGCGATCAGCAAGAAGGGCGACGTCATCATCCGCACGCCCAGCGCCCATATCGGCGTGCGCGGCGGTATCGCAACCGTCACCGTGGGCGCCGACGGTTCCACCACGACAACCTTCCTGTTCGGTGACCGGCTGACCGTGAGCAATGCCGCCGGCACGCAGCGCGCCGTTCGCTATGGCTCGCAGATCTTCGTGCCGGCCGGCGGCGCGGCGCCGCTCGAGCCGGTGATCCTGCCGCCCAATACCTTGCAGGCCTATCTCGTCCTGTTCGAGCAGACCCAGACGACGGGCAGCGTCATCGGCCCCGGCGACAAGGTGCTGATCGATGCGGCGCTGAGAACACTCAACGCGAACGGACTGCCCTATGCCGATCCCTCGGCGAGGCTGGCGCCGTGGCTGGCCTACCTGCAACTCGTTGCCACGCAGGCCGTCACGATCAACAATGCCTCGCGCCCGGTCGGTGCTCCGCCCAGCCAGCCGAGCGGATCGACCGGTACCCCCGGCGGGGGTGGCGGGGGCGGCGGTGGCGATGGCGGGGGCTCGGACTAGGTGGCTACGGCTCGGGTGGCTCCGGCAATCCTCAGAGACGGCGCGTCTCCGGGATAGCAAGGCCTGCTGCACCCTGCCGATCCCGAACGGGCACCTCAGGGAAGGATCGCCTCGCCCTCGATCTCGACCTTGGCGTTGGGATCGATCAGGGCCGAGACCTGCACCAGGGTCATCGCCGGAAAGTGGCGGCCGAGCGTGGCGCCCCAGGCGGCGCCGACCGCCGCACCGGCGGCGTTGAACTCGGCGATGTCGGTGACGTAGGCGCGCAACGCAACCAGGTGCTCCGGCTGGCCGCCCGCGGCTTTCAGCACGGCCACGAGGTTGGACAGCGCGATGCGCCATTGTGTGCCGGTATCTGCGTCGGCGGGGATGTGCGCCTGCGCCGGCTCGCGACCGATCTGGCCCGCGATGCGCACGCTGCGCGTGCCGGTGGCGACGACACCATGGGAGAAGCCGCGCGGGCGCGGCCAGCCTTCGGGCAGGATCGGCGTATAGGCGATGTCGGACATGTCTGGTGTCTCCTCCGGTTCGGTTGGAGCCACTCTATCCGCTGCCCTCCTAGCCTCCCACCTTCTTGAAGGCGGTGCTGGAGGCACCGTCGCCCAGGGCCTTGGCATAGCCTTCCCACGTGGTGCGGAGACCGTTCGGCGCCTGCGCGATCGCGAACAGCGGCTGGCCGGGGCTATAGAGCTTCACGCCGTGCTTGTTCTCGACCTTGCCGGTGCCGAAGCTCACGAAGGAGACCAGCAGCCGGTCGCCGTCGGGCATCGCCTTGCAGCGGATGGTCTCGTCGGTCTGGAAGCCTTGCGCGACCAGGCGGCAACCGTCGGGGCCGCTGACGGTGAGCGTGTGGGTCACGAAGTTCTGCGTGCCGCCGGCGCCGGCGCCCAGCGCCTGCTCGTAGACATAGGTGCCGTCCCACGGCTGGGCCGCGAAGACGGCCGGGCCTGCGGCAAGTCCGAGGCACCCGGCGAGGCCCACGGCGAGGCCGACGATCACAGACTTCACTTCGTTCTCCTTGTCCGGGCTCCCTGCACGGGCAGGCATAACGCTACCGTCGCGGCGCGGGTTGCGCGAGCAGGCCCATGTCCGCATCGTGACCGCATGGCAGATCCGAGATTCGACCGTTACCTGCGCGCCGATGCGGCGGTTCATGCGCTCGGCCTCGTCCTCGGCGTCGTCGGCGCCGTCGCGATCCTGATCGTGGCCGCGCGCGCGTCGCAGCCGGGACAGGTCGGGCCGATCCTCGTCTATGTCGTGGGGCTGCTGGCGATGCTCTGCTGTTCGGCAGCCTACAATCTGCGCCTCGCCAGTCCGCGGCGCGAGTGGCTGCGACGGCTCGACCATGCCGCGATCTTCGTGATGATCGCCGGCACCTACACGCCGCTCACCCTGTTGAAGCTGCGCGAACCCTGGTCGAGCGGCCTCACGGCGGTGATGTGGGCGGCGGCGGCGCTCGGCATCGCCGCGAAGTTCCTGCAGCCGCGCCGCATCGAGCAGATCTCGGTCGTGCTCTATCTCCTGATGGGCTGGATCGGCCTGTTCGCGATCGACGAGCTGCTGGCCTCGGTGGAGCGCGAGAGCCTGATCCTGCTTCTCGCAGGCGGCGTGGTCTATTCGCTGGGCACGATCTTCCATCTGTCGAGCCGGCTGCCCTACCAGCAGGCGCTGTGGCACGCCTCGGTGCTCGTGGCCGCTTCTATCCACTATGCGGCGATCCTGTTGCTGTTGACGCCGTGAAGCGACACCGGTTTACGTGACCCTCATGCCGTCGCGTCTGCTCTTCCGCCTGACCGCCGTCACCGTCCTCGCCGCCGGCCTCGTCATGGCCGTGGCCGGCGCCTCGATGAGC
>CAIYWM010000383.1 GCA_903929895.1 uncultured Alphaproteobacteria bacterium | reverse complement strand
TAGAGAGCGGGAAAGCCCATGCGGTCCGCGACACGCGCGGATATGCCGTCGTAAATCCCCGGCGCCAGGATGAACTCTCCCCGCGCCAGAAGGTCCCGCAGTTTCGCTGCCTGTCGATTGCCTGCCATGCCTCTCTCCTCGCTCAGGAAAATGACCGAGTTGTGTCGATCCGGCCAGTCCACCACACACGAAAACGGCCGGCGATCAGGGACCGCCGGCCGTTCCGTCACGAAAGTATCCGATCAGACGGAGACGGGCTTCAGCTCCTGCGATCCCGCCGACTTGCAGAAGGTCGTGGTCTCGGTCGTGGTCTGGCCGTTCTTGGTCGCCGTCAGTTCGATCGGCCGGCAGGTGCTGCCGTCGGCGCGGCTGGTCGCCGGCGCGACGGGCTTGGCACTCACCACGGTCGGCGGCGCCGTCGGCGCAGGCGACGAGGCGGTCTTCGTCGGCTCGACCGTGTAGGTGGTCGGCACGTTGTTATCGGCGACAAACGCATACTGCGTTGCTTCGGCCAGACGGCGGCGCTCCTGATCGTCGAGCGCGCGGCCCACCAGATTGCCCGCCAGGCCACCGACCAGCGCGCCACCGACCGCGCCGCCGACCGACCCGAAAGCGAGACCGCCGACGACACCGCCAAGCGCCGCACCCATGACGGTGCCGGTCGTCTGGTTGGTCGGCTGACCGCGATCGTTCGTGCAGGCGGCCACGAGCCCGAGGGCTGCAACCACGCCCACGATCCGGACGACGATCTTCCTGCCGGAGAAGAAGGCCGTGTCAGCAGTCACTGCAGTCATCTGGAGCATCTCCTTTTGTATTCAGGAACGTTCACTCTACTCCAGAGATACTGCTTGCTGCCACGAGCATCGTCCTCCGCATCCGCATATGAGCGCGGAGCGTCGCACGAGGCCAGCAGCAGGCCGGTCCGGACCAGGACGAGCGCGAGGTCGTCGCGATCGGAGTCCGGAATGTCGGTGAGCGGATCCTTGGAGTTTCGTTTGGTGATCAGGCAGCGATAGAGAGGCGTGCCGTCGGTCAGGCGATCGGTCTGCCGGCAACGCAGGTTGCGTGGCTGAGCGGCCAGCGAATCGGCGGCAAGCTTGTGAAGCGCCGGATCGTCCACAACGTCGACTCCCTGCAGCCTGATCTCGCCCGGCCGGTCCTTGAGGCCGATCATCATCAGCGTCTTGCCGAAATGGTCGAAGTTGCCGGCGACGAACTCGGTCGCCTTCCGTGCATCCTCGATCGCCTTCTCCCGTGCCGCGGCATCCTCGGCGGCTTTGCGCTGGGCTTCCTCGTCGGCACGCTTCTTATCGGCGATTTCGGCCTCGACCTTGCGGCGGGTATCTTCCTCGGACTGGCGCCGGACAGCTTGGAGCTGCGCCTCAAGATCGCTCTTCGCCTTGGCGTCCTGGTCCGCCTTCGCTTTAGCCTCCTGCTCGGCCTTTGCCTTGGCGTCCTGTTCGGCCTTCTCGGCGCGCAGCCTTTCGGTCTCCGCTGCCTCCTTGCGATGTGCCTCCTCGGCCGCTTCGGCCGCGGCGCGCGCCTTAACGATCTCGGGATCGGGGCCACGCGTGGCCATTGCGTAGTAGCCCCCACCGCCGACCGCCAGCAGCACGACAGCCGCGATCCCGGCCCACAGGCCGGAACGTGACTTCGGTGCCGGCGGAGGCGCCGTGATGGGCGCCGCCGTCGCAGGTCCGAGAACGGACACGCGCGCGGCCGGCGCCTCGTCGGCCTTGCCCATGACCATCGTCGCGCCAGGCTCCGGCGCCGAAGTCATACCGAGGATCGGCCGCCAACCGGCAATCGATTGCGGGCGGTCACGCGCCGCTACCGTCAGGCCGGCGTCGATGCCCGCCAGCACGCCCGGCGAGAACCCGGCAGGCGCCAGCTTACCGAGCGGCTCGTAGGAATCGTCCAACATGCGGTCGAAGGCGTTGGGCGGCGCCTTTCCTGCGATCGCGTGATAGATCGTGGCAGCGAGACCGTAGATGTCAGTCCACGGCCCCTGCTTGGCCGACGTCATCTGTTCGGCCGCGGCGTAGCCCGGCGTGAAGATCGCCGTCATCGCCGCTGTCCGGCCAACCATCGCCGCGCGTGAGGCTCCGAAGTCGATCAGGGTCGGATTGCCGGCAGCATCGAGCAGGATGTTCGCCGGCTTGATGTCGCGATGCAGGAAGCCCGCGGCATGGACCTGCTCCAGCCCGTCCAGCAGCGGCCAGAGGATGCGATCGATTTCCTCGGGCTTCAGCCTGCCGCCGGTGTTGATGCGATCCTCGAGCGTCGCGCCACTCAGGAGCTCCATCACGATGTAGGCGGTGCCGTTGGCCTCCAGGAAATCGAAGACCTTCACGATCGCCGGCACGCGATGCAGGCTGGCGAGCGTCCGGCCCTCGGTCACGAAGCGATCGCGTCCCCAGCCGAAATCGTCGGCCATCTTGGTCGTGCGCGGCAGTACCGTGGAGCCGTCCTGGCGCACCGCCAATGCCGACGGCAGGTACTCCTTGATCGCGACCTCGCGGCCCAGTTGCACGTCGCGGGCGCGATAGGTGATGCCGAAGCCGCCCTGTCCCAGCACCGACACGATCTCGTAGCGTCCGATCAGCTGGCCGGCCTTCAGCGAGACGTAGTCTACCTCGGGCGGCGTGGCGCCGGACAGGGTCGTGGGCTCGTTCATGGACGTTGCACGCCGCTACGTGTGATGAAGGACCAGCTCGACATCGCCGAGCCGTAACTTCGATCCTGCCTGAAGGGCGGTCGGCGCACCTGCCTTGAGGACCGTGCCATTGACCGCGGTCCCGTTGGTCGAGCCGAGATCCTCGACCTGCAGCGCCTCGCCCGCGACGCTCAGCCTGGCATGCCGGCGCGACACGGTCGGATGCGGCACGACCAGTTCGCACTGGTCGGCGGCGCGACCGATGCACATGCCTTGCGACTGGCCGACGAGCTTCTCCATCGACACCTCGAACGCGTGCTTGCGGCCGGCCGAGTCCGGACCCTCGAAGCGCAGGGTGATCTGCGGAACCATGCGCGTCGTGGTTCCGGGGGACACGAGCTTCGCCCGACGCACATGGAACACCTGCACCGAGCGGCTGACGTTCTTCAGCTGATGCTCGCCGCCGTCATGGAAGGCGTACTCGGTGCGCAGTTCGACGAGATCGCGGACGGCGCGCGAGACCGCGATGCCCCCGGGCTCGGCCAGCGTCTGGATGCGGGCGGCCAGATTGACGCCGTCGCCGAAGATGTTCTGGTCCTCGTCGTCGATGATGACTTCGCCGAGATGCACGCCGACGCGGAACAGCATGCGCTGCTCCTCGCTGAGCAAGTCGTTGAACTGCGCCATCCGCTCCTGGATGTCGATGGCCGCCGCGACCGCCGAGACGGCCGAGCCGAACTCCGCCAGCATGGCATCACCCGCCGTACCGACCAGACGGCCGCGTCCTGCGTCGATGGCCGGCCGCCAGACTTCGATCTGGGCCGACTTGAGATGGCGGAACGTACGTGTCTCGGCGCCTTCCATCATCCGGGTGAACCCGGCGAGGTCGGCATGGACGATGGCAGCTAGGCGGCGTTGCATGGTCTCTTCGATTCAGCGGCCATATCCCGATTGGCCGTCCGGCGGCAAGATACCTCGCCAGGCGGCTTTCGGCACGACCTCAGATACTGCCGGCATCCTGCATTGAATCGCGGCAATCTTGGGACAACCGGCACGATCATGTGCCGGCGCCGGCTTCAACGGCCCTTGAAGGTCGGGGTCCGACGCTCGCCGAGCGCGGTCAGCCCTTCCTTGAGATCGTCGGAGTTGGCGCAGGCCCGCTGGGTCTGGCGGATCGAGGGCATGTCAGGCGCCGCCTGGGCAAACTGCTCGATCGCCCGCTTCATGCCCGACATCGACAGCGGTGCGAGGCCCGCCAGCCGCGCGGCCTTCTCGGCGACCTTGTCCTTGAACTCCCCGCGCTCGACCAGCCAGTCGAGATAGCCGACCGCCAGGAGTTCAGTGTCGTGGAAGTCTTCCGAGAGCAGGAAGGCACGCTTGGCGAAGCTCGGGCTCACCTTCTGCGTATAGCGGCGCAGCCCGCTCGGATAATAATGGAGACCGAAGCGCGCCGCCGGCATGAAGAAGCGCATGCCCTTGACGCCGAGGCGGAAGTCGCAGGCCAGCGCCAGGTCGGTGGCGCCGCCATAGACGCCGCGTTCAGGGCGCACAGGGTCGGCATGCGCATCGCCTCGATGCGGTCCATGACGACTTCGAAGGTGTTGTCGCCGCCCTCGTCCTTGCGCTCGCCGGCCGGGATCGAGCCCAGATCATAACCGGAGCAGAAGGTCTTCTCGCCGGCGCCGGTTATCACCGTCACGCGCACGTTGGGGTCGGCGTCGGCTTTCTCCACCGCCTCGCGCAGCAGCTTCAGCCCCGCGGGATCGAGGCGGTTGTGCTTGGCCGGATCGTTCAGCGTGATGGTGGCCGTGGGGCCGTCGATGGCGATGAGGACTGAGTTTGTCATGTGACCTCCAAAATCGCCGAGCCGGTCGCCAAAAGCGACCGAGCGCGGCATATTGCGGAACG
>CAIYWM010000382.1 GCA_903929895.1 uncultured Alphaproteobacteria bacterium | reverse complement strand
GTCACCCTGTTCCAGGCCTGTTGGGGCCTGGCGATGACGCGCACGGCGCCGAGCCTCGGCTCGATCGTGATGACCACGACCACCGCCTTCTCCGCGATCCTCGCCTGGTTCGGCGGGCGGCGGCTGCCGGGGCTGGGCTGGGCCGGCATCGTACTGGCTTTCGCGGGCGTCGTGCTGGTCGTGAACCACAGCCTCACCTCGGTCACGCTGTCGTTCGGCAGCCTCGACGGCACCCTGCTCTGGATGCTCTCGGCTTTCGCCTGGGCGCTCTATGTCGAGCGCTGCGCGCCATACAATCAGCGGCTGGGCGCGCTTCCGGTCATGGCCTGGACGACCCTGTTCGGTTCGCTGGTGCTGGTGCCGATCGCGCTCCTCTTCGAGTCGCTGGGCGAGTTCGCCCGGCTCGACGACCGGCTGCTGGGCTTCTGGCTCTACACCGCGATCTTTCCGGTGGGCGTCGCCTTCCTCGGCCTGACGGCCGGTCTCGACCGGCTGGGGGTCAGCCGGGTCATGGTCTACATGTACCTGATCCCTGTGGCGGGTGTCGGCCTGTCGGCCGCCTTCTTCGGCGATCCGCTGACCGTGGCCCGCGTGCTGGGCGGGCTGGTCGTGCTGGCCGGCGTCATTCTGACGCGTGTGGCGCTCGACCGGGCCGCCCGCGTTCCTGTATGAACTTCCCCATGGCCACGACCCCGATCCCCTTGACCACGCCCGGCAGCGGCGGACGACGCGCGTCCGTGGACCGCGCGACCAAGGAAACCCGCATCTCCGCCGCCATCAACCTCGACGGCACCGGCGTCTACGACATCAAGACCGGCATCGGCTTCCTCGACCACATGCTCGAGCAGCTCTCGCGCCACAGCCTGATCGACATCACGCTGCGCGCCGAGGGCGACCTGCACATCGACTATCATCACACGACGGAAGACACCGGCATCGTGCTGGGCGAGTGCCTGTCGAAGGCGCTGGGCGACCGCAAGGGCATCCGCCGCTACGGCAGCGCCACCATCCCGATGGACGAGACGCTGACCGAGGTCGCGCTCGACGTGTCGAACCGCCCGTACCTGATCTGGAAGGTGAATTTCACCCGCGACAAGCTCGGCACGATGGACACCGAGCTGTTCAAGGAATGGTTCCAGGCCTTCGCCCAGCTGGGCGGGCTGACGCTGCACGTCTGGAACCATTACGGCGAGAACAACCACCACATCGTCGAGACCTGCTTCAAGGGCATCGCCCGGGCGCTCCGCGTCGCGGTCGAGATCGACCCGCGCCAGACGACGGCCGTGCCCAGCACCAAGGGCGTGCTCTAGGCATCCGATCATGACCGTCGCCATCGTCGACTATGGGTCCGGCAACCTGCGCTCCGCCGCCAAGGCCTTCGAGCGCGCCGCGCGCGAGGCCGGCACGCATGAGCGCGTGCTGGTGACGTCGTCGCCGGCCGAGGTCGCCGCCGCCGATCGCATCGTGCTGCCGGGCGTCGGCGCGTTCGCCGACTGCCGCGCCGGTCTCTATGCCGTGCCGGGCATGGTCGACACGCTCCAGCGCGAGGTCATCGAGCGCGGCAAGCCGTTCCTCGGCATCTGCGTCGGCATGCAGCTCATGGCGACGCGCGGTGTCGAGTACGGCATCCATGCCGGGCTCGACTGGATCGCGGGCGACGTGGTGCGCATCGAACCCGGCAAGGACCATCTCAAGATCCCGCACATGGGCTGGAACGAGCTGACGGACCTCAAGCCGCACGCCCTGCTCGACGGCATTGCGCCGCACGCCCATGCCTACTTCGTGCATTCGTTCCAGCTCGCGGCCAGCAAGCCCGAAACGGTGCTGGCCCTGACCGACTATGGCGGACCGGTCACCGCGATCGTCGGCCGCGACAATCTCGCGGGCACGCAGTTCCATCCAGAGAAGAGCCAAGAGACCGGACTTCGGCTGATTGCCAACTTCCTGCGCTGGAAGCCCTGAGCCCCCGACCGCGAGCGATCGAAGCATGTCCCTTGGCCCCTTCGACACTCTGTTCGCGTCCCTTAACGGGCTCGCCAACGGCAACCTCCACCTCGCCGGCCTCTTCGTCCTGCTGCTTCTGCTGCTGGCGCTCGAAATCGGCGTCCAACTCGGTCAGTTCATCGCCCGCCGTCACGCTCCCACCGACGGCCAGAAGTCATCGGTCAATTTCGCGACCGCCGGCATGATGGGCCTGCTGGCCTTCCTGCTGGGCGTCTCTCTTTCCATGGCCTCGGACCGTTACCAGCAGCGCCGCGATTCCGTCCTGGCCGAAGCCAATGCCATAGGAACGGCCTGGCTGCGTGCGACGGTGGCGACCGGCGCAGAGGGCGAGGCGATGCAGCGCCTGCTGCGCGACTATACCGAGACGCGCATCGCCGTGGTCCGGGGCAGTTCCGATCCGGCGGAGGTCGACCGGCTCAACCAGCGGACCAACAGCATCCAGAACGAACTCTGGCAAATAGCGCGCACTGTCGCCGAGCGCTCGCCGACGCCCATCTCGGGCCTGCTGCTTTCCTCGCTCAACGAGATGATCGACCTGTCGCTCACCAACCGGCGCAATTTCACCAGCCATGTGCCGGCCTACGTCCTGCGGCTCCTGCTGACCGTCTCCGTCTTTGCGGTGGGCGCCGTGGGTTACGGGTTCGGCCTGGTCGGCGGCCGCCAGCCGGGACTCTCCGTACTGCTGCTCGGTGTCTGGACGCTGGCCATCGTGCTGATCATCGACATCGACCGGCCGCAGAGCGGCGAAGTCCGCATAGACCCCGCCCCGCTCGTCTGGACGCTTCAGGGATTCGGGCCGGCGAAGTAGCGCCGCGACGCTACAGCCAGCTCATCTCCTGGCGCTGCCTGGCCTCAAAAGCCTTGATGTCCTGGTCGTAGCTGAGGGTCAGGCTGACCTCGTCGGCGCCCCGCAGCAGGCAGTCCTTGCGGAAGGAATCGATCTCGAACCGGTCCGACTTGCCGTCCGGCCCGACCACGGTCTGGCTCGCGAGGTCGATCCTGATCCGGGCGCCCGGCGAGGCGTGAAGCATCCGGCGCAACTCGGCCGCGCGCGCGGCGTCGACGCGGATCGGCAGGGCGCCGTTCTGGAAGCAGTTGTTGAAGAAGATGTCGCCGAAGCTCGGCGCGATGAAGGCGCGCAGCCCGTTGTCGACCATCACCGTGACGGCATTCTCGCGCGAGGAGCCGCAGGCGAAGTTGCGCTCCGCCACCACGATCTTCGCGCCGGCGAAGGCCGGCATGTTGGTGACGAAGTCGGGCCGCGGGCTCTTGTCCGGCGCGTAGCGCAGGTCGTGGAACAGCGCCCCGACCTGCGTGTCCCGCGGCTTGCCGAGGAAGCGCGCGGGGATGATCTGGTCGGTGTCGAGGTTCGGCTGGTCGATCGGGATGGCGACGGCATCCAGCGTGGTGAAGGCTTCCATGGCGTTCCCCTCCTAGGCCAGCTTGCGGACGTCGGCGAAGCGGCCGGAAACGGCGGCGGCCACCGCCATCGCCGGGCTGAGCAGGTGCGTCCGCACCCCCGGCCCCTGGCGGCCGATGAAGTTGCGGTTCGAGGTCGAGGCGATGCGCTGTTGCGGCTTGCCGGTATCGCCGTTCATGCCCACGCACATCGAGCAGCCCGGCTCGCGCCATTCGAAGCCCGCCTCGACGAAGATCCTGTCCAGCCCCTCGGCCTCGGCCTGCTTCTTAACCAGGCCCGATCCCGCAACCACCCAGGACGGGATCACGACCTTGCGGCCCTTGGCGACCTTGGCGGCGGCGCGCAGATCCTCGATGCGGCTGTTGGTGCAGGAGCCGATGAACACTCGATCGACTGGGACCTGCTCGAGCGGCGTGCCGGGCACCAGGCCCATATAGTCGAGCGCCCGCTTCATGCTGTCCTTCTTGGCAGCGTCGGGCGCCGTCGAGGGCTCGGGGATGCGGCCGGTAATCGACAGCGCATCCTCGGGACTGGTGCCCCAGGTCACCATCGGTGCGATCGATGCCGCGTCGAGGCTGACCTCGCGGTCGAAGGCGGCGCCCTCGTCGCTCGGCACAGTGCGCCAGAGGGCGACCGCCTTGTCCCATTCGGCAGCCTTGGGCGCGAAGGGGCGGCCCTCGAGGTAGGCGATCGTCGTATCGTCGGGCGCCACCATGCCTGCCTTGCCGCCGGCCTCGATCGACATGTTGCAGACCGTCAGCCGGCCCTCGATCGACAGGCCGCGGATCGCGCTGCCGGCATATTCGATGACATGCCCGACCGCGCCGGCGGTGCCGATCCTGGCGATGATGGCCAGGATGACATCCTTGCCGGTAATGCCGGCGCCCAGGGTGCCGTCGACGCTGATGCGCATCGCCCTGGGCTTGCGCTGCCACAGGCATTGCGTGGCCATGACGTGGGCCACTTCGGACGAGCCGATGCCGAAGGCGAGCGCGCCCAGCGCGCCGTGGGTCGAGGTGTGCGAATCGCCACAGACCAGGGTCAGGCCCGGCTGGGTGACGCCCTGTTCCGGGCCGACGACGTGAGCGATGCCCTGGCGCTCGTCGCCCAGGTCGAACAGGGTGACGCCGCTTTCGGCGGTGTTGGTGCGGATCACCTCGACCAGCTTGCGATGATGTGGATCGACGATGTCCGCCACGTCGCGGCTGTCGCTTCGCACATAGTGATCCGGCGTCGCGAAGCCGCGGTCGGGCCGACGCAGCTTCATGTTGCGCTCGCGCAGCTTGGCGAAGCCCGCCGCCGAACCGTCATGCATCAGGTGGCGGTCGATATAGAGCAGCGTGTAACCGTCATCGCGATCGACGACGACGTGACGCTGCCAGATCTTCTCGAACATCGTGCGCGCGGCGGCCATGCACTTCCCTCCTTCGTCGCTCTTCCTCCTCTCCCCCTCTCGGAGGAGAGGAACTTGAGATGGACTATTCCGCCGCGGCCTTGACCGGGTCGCGGAACGCCGTGCGACGCTCGTCCCATTCGGCGGCGCCGAAGCGGGCGAAGGTCTTGCCGGGCGAGCCGGTGACCGGCGGGAACTTGCCCTGCTTCAGGTCGCCCAGCAGGCGGTCGCAGGTCTGAATGATGCCGCCCAGCAGCAGGCCGGGCACGATCGCGATGGCGTAGCCCATGCGCTCGGCGACATCGAGATCGATCTCCGGCGTCTTGCCGCCGCGCACGACGTTCAACAGGCACGGACCGTTGACCCGCTTCGGCACGGACTCGATCTCGGCCATGGTCTGCGGCGCCTCGACGAAGGCCACGTCGGCGCCGTTCGCCAGGGCTGCATTGGCGCGCTCGATCGCCTCGTCGAGGCTCACGACCGCGCGCGAGTCGGTACGCGCGATGACGCAGAAGTCCTTCGACCTGCGGGCCGCCGACGCGGCTCGGATCTTGGCAATGAAGTCCTCGCGGCTCACCAGCTCCTTGTTGTCGAGATGGCCGCATTTCTTGGGGAACACCTGGTCCTCGATGTGGATCGCCGCGACGCCGCCGCGCTCGAACTCCTGCACCGTGCGGAACACGTTCAGCTCGTTGCCGAAGCCGGTGTCGCTGTCGCTGATCAGCGGGATGTCGATCGAGTTGGCGATCCGGCTGGCATTGCCGACCATCTCGCTCATGGTGATCAGGCCGTAGTCGGGATAGCCGAGTGTGGCCGAGGTGCCGGCGCCGGTCATGTAGGCGGCCGAGAAGCCTGCCTGGGCGATGGCACGGCCGGTGATGCAGTCGATGGCGCCGGGCGCGACGACCATCTTCCCGGATGACAGCAGCTTGCGGAAATTGGCGGCGTTGGACATGGCTTTTTCCTCTAGCGTTTGCGTTTCGTGACGGACGTCGGGCGCGGGGGCACCTTGAGAGTCTCGGGATGCACGTCGAAGCGCAGCTTCAGATGCTCGGGAACGGCCAGCATTTCGACGTACTCCACCGCCCGCCCCTTCTGGTCGATCATCAGGCTGCGCAGGTCGATCAGGGCCGCGCCGACCTTGACGCCGAGGCGCGACGCCACCAGCGGCTCGGCCAGCACCGCCGAGACGAGCTGTTCGGCGCCGCAGATATGGGCGCCCGCCCGTCCCAGGAGCTGGAACATCGGGATGCTGTTGAGATCGGCCCGGGTAAAGGTCCGGCCCAGCGCCGCGGGAACGTAGCTCGTGAGGTGCATGACCGGCGTGCCGTCCTGCGAGCGCACACGCACCGCGCGCTGGACCGGATCCTGGTCGGCATCCCACAGCCGGTCACGGGCGAAGCCGCGCGCCTCCACGTAGCCGAACTCCAGGACCTCCGCGACGGTCTCCGCACCGTAGGACACGAT
>CAIYWM010000381.1 GCA_903929895.1 uncultured Alphaproteobacteria bacterium | reverse complement strand
GCCAGCCGGACGGCCACCGCTTGCCCGGGCGGCGCGCCTTCTGGAATTCTACGTCGTGCTGATCTGCGCCCTCAACTTAGCGTCGGTGGTTTTCCAATGTGGCCTCGGCGAATGCCACACGTCTGGCTATCGACTCCTCACATGAGCACCTTGCCGGTCTAGCGTCGCGCGGCTCCCAGCACCGCGTTCAGCAGGATCGCGCCGAAGGTCGCCGTTCCGATGCCGCCCAAGGCGAACTCGCCGAACTTCAGGGTGAAGTCGCCGGTGCCCAGCACGAGCGTGATGCCGGCCACCATGAGGTTGCGGCTCTGCGTGAAGTCGACCTTGTTGTCGACCCAGATCTTGGCGCCGGCGACCGCGATCAGGCCGAACACGACGATGCTCACGCCGCCCATCACCGGCAGCGGGATGGTGTGGATCAGCGCGCCGAACTTCGGGGAAAAGCCCAGCAGGATGGCAAACAGGCCGGCGACGACGAACAGGGCGGTCGAGTAGATGCGGGTGGCCGCCATCACGCCGATATTCTCGGCATAGGTCGTGACGCCGGTGCCGCCGACACCGCCCGCCACCATGGTCGCGACGCCATCGCCCAGGAAGGCGCGGCCGACATAGGGATCCATGTCGCGGCCGGTCATGGCGCTGACGGCGCGCAGATGACCCAGGTTTTCGGCGACCAGGATCAGGGCCACGGGCGCAATCAGCAGGATGGCCCTTGTGTCGAAGACCGGGGTCGCGAAGGCGGGAACGCCGAACCAGGCGGCTTGCTCCAGCAGGGCGCCGCTCACCGGCTTGCCCCAGCCCAGCCCGTTGGCCAGCAGGGCATAAACGAGTGTGGCCACGATGAGGCCGACCAGCACCAGCAGGCGCCGTGTCATGCCGCGCGTGAAGACCGCGACCAGGGCGATGCTCAGGAAGGTCACGGCCTGCATCCAGGCGTCGAACGAGGTCGGCGCCATGTTCTTCACCGGTACGGCCGCGAGGTTGAGGCCGATCACCGCCACCACGGCGCCGGTCACGACCGGCGGCATCAGGCGTTCGATCCAACCGGTGCCGCTCGCCATCACGGCGAGCCCGATCAGCGCATAGAGGGCGCCGCAGATCACGATGCCGCCCAGGGCGACCGCGATGTTGGCGTTGACTCCCTGACCGGCGTATCCGGTGGCGGCCAGCACCACCGAGATGAAGGCGAAGGAGGAGCCGACGAAGCTCGGAACCCTGCCACCGACGGCCACGAAGAAGATCAGCGTGCCGACGCCGCTCATCAGGATCGCGACATTGGCGTCGAACCCCATCAACAGCGGGCCCAGCACCGACGCGCCGAACATCGCCACGACATGCTGGATGCCGAGCGCCACGGTCTGGAACCACGGCAACCGCTCGTCCGGCGCGACGACGACGCCGTCGGCCGGGCGTTTGACGGTCCAGTGGAGCACTGCCCCTCGGCCTCGCTACTGCGAGAACTTCAGGTACTGAGCGACGAAATCGCAGCCGACGCTCTTGGAGTAGGCGTCGATCAGCTTCTGGGTGATCGGGCCCGGTGCCTTGCCGTCGCCGACCGGCGCGCCGTTGAAGCTGCGGACCGGCAGGATGCAGAGGCTGGTCGAGGTCAGGAACATCTCCTCGGCATTGGCGGCATCGAACAGGTCGACGTCGCCGGGCGTGCACTCGATGCCGAGCTGCTTGGCCATGTCCATTGTCATCTGGCGGCTGACGCCCGGCAGCACGTAGCGCTCCGACGGGGTGAACAGGGCGCCCTCGCGCACGATGAAGATGTTGCTGCCCAGGCCCTCGGCGAGGTTGCCGTTCTCGTCGAGCAGGATCGGCCAGGCGTCGGGATTGAGCGCCTTGATGGGCTTCTCGGCCATGATCATGTTGAGATAGTTGTGGGTCTTGGCGCGCGGCGAGAGCATCGAGGGCGCGATGCGGCGCGCCGTCGTGGTCATGGCCTCGGCGCCCTCGCGGTAGAGCTTGCCGCGCTTGGCGAGCGGCAGCGGCAACATCTCGATCACGACGTTGGGGCCAGTATGGTCCCAGCCCTCGTCGCCCACCGCGTCGACGCCGCGGCTGACCCGCTGGCCCAGCCACCAGTCGCCGACCTCGGCGCGCAGATGCTCGTTGCGCGCCACGACTTCCTCGCTGTGCGCGACCATCTCCTTGGGCGACAGGCCGGGATCGATCTGCAGGTAGCGCAGCGAGCGGTAGAAGCGGTCGATATGCTCCTTCAGCCGGAACGGCACGCCGTTGAAGGTGCGGGTCATGTCGAAGGCGCCGTCGCCGTATTTCCAGCTGCGGTCGCGGAACGGGATCATGACCTCGTTCTCGGGCAGGAACTTGCCGTTGAACCAGGCGATACGCTGATTGCTGAGTTGCTGGGCCATGATGTCCTCCTGATCAGTTGGCTTGAAGTTCGAAGGCTGCGGCGGTGGTCGGCTGGCTGCGTCGCTTACCGGCGGTAGCGGGGGCGGCCGGCGCGATGTTGCCGTTCTCGTCGGCGAGGTCGGCGACATAGGAAAGGGCGCGGCGGATGTCGGTCTCCATCTCCCGACGGGCTGCCGTCGCATCGCGCACCTGAAGCGCTTCGATGAGACGCTGCCGGCCGGCCGGTCCGCGCGACGAGGAGATGAAGTCGGGATAGAGGAGGTTCATGTAGGGGCCGGTCTGCAGCCACAGACCTTCGATCAGGCGCAGCAAGGTCGGCTGCCCGGCCGCCGCATAGACGGCGAAATGGAACTCGCGCACCTTCTGGCGGTCGGTGGCGCCGTCGCCGCGATTACGGGCGACGATGATCTCGCGGGCGGCGCGACGGATGCCGGCGATCTGGTAGCGCGTCGCCGCGAGGGCTGCCTTGGCGGCCGCGAGACCTTCCAGTTCCATCCGGATGTCGCGCAGCTCGAGGACCTTGTCGCGGGTCATCAACGGGACACGGACCGACCGGTTGGGGTTCATTTCGAACGCCCCTTCGGCGACCAGACGGCGCATCGCCTCGCGCACCGGCGTCAGGCTGACGCCCAGCTCGCCGGCAACGTAACGGAAGGTGATCTTCTGGCCCGGCGCAAAGCGTCCAGACGTCAGCGCCTCGCGCAGCGAGGTGTATACCTGCTGGCGGAGCGAGGTGTCGGCGGCGTCCGGAGGGGCTGCAACGCGGGGCATCGGTCGTGAAGCTTAGCCCAGGCTCGTGGAATTTGTGATCACAAAAATGCATTGCTGGGGGTGAGGGCCGCGGCTAGGCTCGGTTCGATTTGTGATCACATTGCTTTTTGCCGCACGTTGTTTCGTGGGCATCGTTCTTGCTGGGTGAGGAACATGCGCTCCTACGCGAAATCGATCGCACTCTACGAAAAGACCCGAAAGCACCTGGCCGGTGGCGTCAGCAGCAACGTGCGCTACGCCAGCGTACCCGTGCCGCTGTTCTTCGCACGCGGCGAAGGGGCCAGGCTCCATGACGTCGATGGCAACGTCCTCATCGACTACGTGCTGGGCAACGGTCCGGCCATCCTGGGGCACGCGCCGAAGAAGGTGGTGGATGCCGTCGCGGCTTCCCTGGGCGAGGGGCAGCTCTTCGCCGCGCAGAACCCGCGCGAAACCGAGCTGGCCGAAAGACTGTGCGGCCTGCTGCCCGGCGCGGAGGTCGTGCGCTTCACCACCTCGGGCACGGAAGCCGTGCTGATGGCCTTCCGTTTGGCCCGTGCCTTCACCGGCCGCGAGAAGATCCTGAAGTTCGAGGGCCATTATCACGGCTGGAGCGACCAGGCCTATATCAGTGCCCGGCCGCCGCTGAACGAGGCAGGACCCGCAGACGCGCCGGTCCCGGTGGCGGGTTCGCCCGGCATGCCGGCCAGCGTGCTCGGCGATGTCGCCGTCTGCACCTGGAACGATCTCGACCTGCTGGAGCAGACGCTAGAGCGTCATCGCGGCGAGATTGCCGGGGTGATCATGGAGCCGGTCATGGTGAATGGCGGCGCGATCCCGCCGGCCCCTGGCTATCTCGAAGGCGTCCGCGCGCTCTGCGACAAGCATGGTGCTCTGTTCATCTGCGACGAGGTCATCACCGGTTTCCGGGTCGGCCTGCGCGGCGCCCAGGGCAGGTTCGGCGTGACCGCCGATCTCAGCATCTATGCAAAGGCCGTGGCGGCAGGGTTCCCCCTGGCCATGGTCGCCGGCCGTCGCGACATCATGGACACCTTGCTCGACAAGGGCGTGATGCATGGCGGCACCTACAATGGAAACGTCCAGAGCATGGCGGCGGCGTTGGCGGCCCTGGATGTCCTCGAAGCCGATGGCGGCGCGGTCTATCGCGATCTCGAAGCGCGCGGCACCGAGTTGATGCAGGGCCTCGCGGCGCTGGCGAAGAAGCACAGGCTGCCGATCCTGGTGCAGGGCATGCCCGCGATCTTCCAGACCTTCTTCACCTCCGGCCCGGCGCCCCGCAACTATCGCGACTCGGCGGCCTGCGATCGCGATGCCATGCTGGCCCTCCATGCGGCCCTGCAGGAAGAGGGCGTCCGGGCGCAGCAGGCGGGAAAGTGGTTCCTCTCGACGGCCCACGACAGACCGGTCATCGAGGAGACGCTCGCCGCCGCCGACCGCGCCATGGCCAAAGTGGCTCGCGCCTAGATGTCGGATATCCGTCTCGAAGGAGTGACCAAGCGCTACGGCACGTTCGCCGCGGCCGACCAGGTCGACCTCTCGGTGACGCAGGGCGAGTTCGTCACCATCCTGGGGCCAAGCGGCTCGGGCAAGACGACGCTTCTGTCGCTGATTGCCGGCCTCAACCGGCCGACCTCGGGCCGCATCTTCATCGGTGGGCGCGACGTCACCAACGCGACGGCGCAGGAACGCAACATCGGCCTGGTCTTCCAGTCCTACGCGCTGTTCCCGCATATGACGGTGCTGGAGAACGTCCTGTTCCCTCTGGGTGTCCGAAAGATCGGCGGCACCGAGGCCGACAGGCTGGCGCGCGACGCGCTGTAGCTGGTGCGGCTCGACGGGCTGGAGGCACGCCGACCGTCGCAGCTCTCGGGTGGGCAGCAGCAGCGCGTCGCACTGGCGCGCGCCGTGGTCTTCAAGCCCGACATCCTTCTGCTCGACGAGCCCTTGGGCGCGCTCGACCGCAAGCTGCGCGAGGAGCTGCAGGTCGAGCTGAAGCAGCTGCAGCG
>CAIYWM010000380.1 GCA_903929895.1 uncultured Alphaproteobacteria bacterium | reverse complement strand
CTGCACTCATGACGCGGAAAAAGTCATTAGAGGTCATTTCGACGACACCACAGACAACAGATGATACCCGAATCAACAAAATATGTTATATTATTGCAACATTCAGCCATCGGCGCCATCCAGCGCCCGCCGAATACCGCCATCACTTGTGCGGAATCCTCTCCGAAGCGGTAGGGACTTCGGTGAGGACACGGCAGGTGGCATTGCACCCGACATAGCGCGCTTGGATTCGCAACTTTGCGACGCAATCGCGGACTCGCCGGGCCGACCCGTTTGCATCTTGGAAATCGCCGAAGGTCCGACGGCGGCCAGACGACAGGGAGGCCCGCCGCCACTCGAGCCCGGAAGCGATCAGGACTCAATCGGTTGCTGCGCCAGCTACGTGTCTTCCTTCATTTCAAAATCGAAGACGCGGAGCTCGACGATGGCGAAGCAGCCGATCCAGAGCGCGGCGTCATAGGCGCTGACCAGGCTGTCGGCGTCGCCCTCGGTAATGCCTTGCCAGCCCCACAGCCCGACCAGGCCGACCACGACGGCGTACAGCACCACCTTCGCCACATTGCGCGCCCGCCATTCGAGCCCGCCATACTCGCCCGGTGCGTAGACGTCGTAGGCCAGCAGGGCACAGATCGCCAGCCAGGCTGCCGAATTGACGAAGCTCGACGTGTCGCCAGACGCCCAGTAGCCCCAGCACGTATAGACCGCCAGGCCGTAGCCGAGGGTCTGGGCGGCGTGGATCCCGAACTGCTCGAACCGCGATGCGTAAGCCAGGTCGAGGTCCAGGGAGTCATAAAGAAAAGTCGCGAGCAGAATGAGCCAGGCGACCTGCTCCAGCGCCTCGTTCGCCGTGCCGTAACGCAGGTACAGTCCCACATCCACCGAGAGCAGCACGAAAAAGCCGGTCCTGATAAACTGCATCCCGCGTCATCGCCTGCCTTGATGACGCAGAGATGAACGGCCCAGGCCCCCAAAAGCCTCTGCGCCGGACGTGCATGGGAGGAGCGCGCTGGATCGGCCCAAGAAGGAGGCGCGTACCGCGATCGAGAGACCGCTCCAGATGCCCTGACCGGTTCTTCACCCAGCCACGGCGTTTCGACCTGACCTGACGGTTCTCTCCGGAAATCCGATGACGAAGGCAGCAGGCAGCAGGAGCAGGTAGCAGATCGCCCCCAGGGAAAGCGTGGCACCGATCCCGTAGGCGATGCTGCAGGCGACACCCGTCGCCGACGCGAGAACACTCGCCGCTCCGTTGATTCCCCAGAACCAGGGAGTGGGCCGATTGTCGACGGCCGAGATGAAGCTCATTCCCGTCGGAAAGCCATAGCCCATGAGCAATCCGGCCGGCGTGATGATCGCGATGCTCACCAGGCTGCGGATCAGCAAGGTCTCGCTGTCGAGCGAAAGAAGCAGCGAAGGCACCCACATCGCCTGGGACAGTATGTATCCGCCGGTGATCACCACCCAGACGGAGAAGCTGAAGGGGCTGGTGATCCTGAGGGAATCGGACAGCAGACTGCCAACCCCTGCCGCCAGGATCAGCGAAAACAGCACCACGCTCAGCGAGTAGGTTGGATGTCCGAGGAACACGCTGAACCGCTGGAGGAGGCCGATCTCGACGAGCATGAAGCCGACGCCGATCAGGACGAAATAGGCCGTGCCGCCGACTGCGAGGCGTTGACCGACGTCGTTCAGGGCATTGCGCAGCGGGAGTACGATCGTGACGAGGACCAGAAGCAGCGCCATCAGGAAGAGGCCGGCAAGCGTAGTGGTTGCAAGGTAGTTCCCCTTGCGGACGCCGGGCGGGACCTCAGTGAAACCGATCGCGAAGACCTGCGAGAACGGCAACTGGTTGAAGAAAAAGGGACGATTATCCGTGGGCGGCGTCATGTCGAGGCGGAAGCTTCCCGTGAAGCGCTCGAGATCGGCAACGTTCGTGAAGTTGACGATACGATCGAGCGTCTCGGAGGGCGACTTCCGGCCGGGCACGATCAGCGGCTCGAATTTCAGCTGATCGATGGCTGTCCCGAGGCTTTGCAGTTGCGCCGCCGTAAAGGCCGACCG
>CAIYWM010000379.1 GCA_903929895.1 uncultured Alphaproteobacteria bacterium | reverse complement strand
CATCGGCGATGCGCACCAGGTCGAGCATCTCGAAGGCACGCTCGCGGGCCGCCTTCCACGACACGCCGAGATGGCGCACGACGTTCTCGGCGATCTGCGTGCCGACCGTCAGCACCGGGTTGAGGCTGGTCATCGGCTCCTGGAAGATCATCGAGATGCGATGACCGCGCAGGCGCTTCATCTCCTCCTCGGAGAGCGTCGTGAGCTCCTCGCCCTCGAACTTGATCGAGCCCGAGGAGATGCGGCCGGTCTCGGGTGGGATCAGCCGCAGGATCGACATGGCCGTCACCGACTTGCCGCAGCCCGATTCGCCCACGATGCCAAGGGTCTCGCCGCGGGCGACGTCGAACGACACGCCGTCGACGGCACGCACGACGCCGTCGAGGGTGCTGAACTGCGTATGCAGGTCGCGGACTTCGAGGATCGGACCCGGATTGCCGCTCACAGGCGCCTCGCCAGGCGCGGATCGAGCCGGTCGCGCAGGCCGTCGCCCAGGAGATTCACCGCCAGCACGGTCACCGCGAGGAAGGCGCCCGGGATCATGATCGTCCAGGGTGCGATCTGGAAGAAGGTGCGGCCCTGGGCGATGATGTTGCCCCAGCTCGGCACTTCCGGCGGCACGCCGGCGCCCAGGAAGCTAAGCCCCGCCTCGATCAGCATCGCCGAGGCGCAGACATAGGTCGACTGCACGATCAGCGGCGCCAGCGTGTTGGGCAGGATGTGGCGCGTCAGCAGTTTCCAGTTCTTCGTGCCGCCCGCGATGGCGCTTTCGATATAGGGCTGCGAGCGGATCGACAGGACGACGGAGCGCACCACGCGCACGATGCGCGGCACCTCGGGGATCACGATGGCCACGATCACGATGCCGAGGCCCGGGCGCGACAGGGTGATCAGCGCGATGGCGAGCAGGATCGACGGGATCGCCATCAGCCCGTCCATGATCCGCATGACGATCGAATCGACCCTGCGGAAATAGCCGCAGGCCAGACCGAGCGCCAGACCGAGAATGCTCGAAAAGGCCGCCACCGAGAGGCCGACGATCAGCGAGACGCGCGCGCCATAGACGGTGCGCGAGAAGACGTCGCGGCCGAACTGGTCGGTGCCGAACCACCAGCGCTCCGACGGCGGGCGCAAGCGGTTGACCGGCGTGATCTTGAAGGGATCGCTGGTGGCGATGAACGGTGCAAACACCGCCATCACGACCAGCAGGGACAGCAGCACGGCCCCCAGCGCGATCGTCGGATTGCGCCGCACCGCGCTCCACAGTGAGAAGCGGCGGCCGGGCGGCAAGGCGAGATCGTCGGCAAGCACGGCCATGTCAGTACCGGATCCGTGGATCGAGGAAGGCATAGGAGATGTCGATGATGAGGTTCACCAGCACCTTGGCGCCGGCGAAGACGAGGATCAGCCCCTGCACCACCGGATAATCCCGCTTGAGCACGGCGTCGACGGTGAGCCGGCCGAGGCCCGGGATGTTGAAGACGGTCTCGGTGATGACGACGCCCGAGATCAGGAGCGCAATGCCGATGCCGATCACCGTGACGATCGGCACCGCGGCGTTCTTGAGCGCATGCAGCAGCAGCACGCGGTCGGTCGCGAGGCCCTTGGAATTGGCGGTGCGGATATAGTCCGGCGCCAGCACCTCGAGCATCGAGGCGCGCGTGATGCGGGCGATCAGGGCCATGTAGGTGATGCCCAGCGCCACCGACGGCAGGATCAGACTCTCGACGAACGGCCAGAACCCTTCCTTGATCGGCTGGTAGCCCTGCACCGGCAGCATCTGCCACTGCACCGCGAAGAAATAGATCAGGATGTAGGCCAGCACGAAGACCGGCATGGCGAAGCCCAGCACGGCAAAGCCCATGACCAGGCGGTCCACCCATTTGCGCGCCTTCCACGCCGCCAGAACGCCGATGGGAACGGCGAGCGCCACCGCCACGAACAGTGTCGAGAGCGTGAGCGCCACGGTCGGTTCGAGACGCTGCGAGATGAGGCGCGTCACGGCCATGTTGGAGAAGATCGACACGCCCATGTCGCCGCGCAGAAGCTGCGAGGTCCAGACGACGAACTGTTCGACCATCGGCCGGTCGAGGCCGAGCTTGGCGCGAACGGCGGCGATCGATTCGGCCGTCGCGTCCTCGCCGGCGATGATCGCCGCCGGATCACCAGGTGCGAAGCGCAACAGGAAGAAGACGAACAGTGCCACGACGGCCATGACAGGCAGCGTGGCGAAGAGGCGGCGGACGATATAGGCGGTCACGACGAGGCCTTGCCCCAATCAGGCAAGGCCCCCCTGCGCGCGACGGCAACGCGTACTCGATACGACATTATTTCTTGGTAATCCCCCAGAGCACGGCGAGACCCGTGTTCGGCACGATACCGTCGATCTTGTCGGCGCGATAGGCGAGCGGCGTGTCCCACTGGCCGAACGGAATGTACACGACCTGCTCCATCGCCCGGGCCTGCAGCTCGGTGGCGATCTTCTTGCGCTCCTCCTCGGTCTGCGCCATCCCGAAGGCGTTGCGCAACTCCTCGATCTTGGCGTCGCACGGCCAGCCGAACAGGCCCTTGTCGCACGCCGCACCGATCCAAGTGTGCAGCACCGGATTGGCCGAGCCGACGCCGCCTGACGTGGTGACGAAGATGTTCCAGCCGCCTTGCGCCGGCGGATCCTTCTTGGCGCGGCGCGTGACGACGGAACCCCAGTCCATCGACTGCGCATCGACGTTGATGCCGGCCTCACGCATCGCCTGGATCAGCACCTGGGTGGCCGGGGTGATCGTCGCGTGGTCGCTCGCCGACAGAACCGTGATCGGCTCGCCCTTGTAGCCCGCCTCCTTGAGGAGCTGCAGCGCCTTCTTGGGATTGTACTCCTTCATCCACTCGCGGCCGCCGGCATTCTCGTACGGACCGCCGCAGGTCAGGAGCGCCGGGCAGACCTTGTAGTATTTCGGGTTGCCGACGATGGCGCGCAGGAAGTCTTCCTGGTTGATCAGGTAGTACATCGCCTGCCGCGCCTTCACGTTGTCGAACGGCGGCTGGAGATGATTGAGGCGGATGAAGCCTTGCGTGCTGTCGATCTTGCCGGTCTTCAGCAGCTTCACGCCGCGCGCCTTTTCGAGCAGCGGCACGAAATCGTTGGGCGGTGCCTCGTAGAAATCGATCTCGCCGTTGATCAGGGCCGACATCGCGGTCTGCGGATCGGAGATCCAGACGAGTTCGATCCGGTCGACGCCGGGGATCTTGGCGCCGGCGAAGGAAGACGGCGCCTCGGTGCGCGGCTGATAGTCCTTGTTCTTGAGAT
>CAIYWM010000378.1 GCA_903929895.1 uncultured Alphaproteobacteria bacterium | reverse complement strand
CTCGTGTCGCGCGATCTTGTCGGCGAGTTCGAGCGGCAGGAGAAGGACCTGCTCGCCGCGCCCGCTCTTGCGGCTCTGGCCCGACATCACGATCTCGGCGCGCATGCCGGCGACGACCGGGTCGAGGATCGCCTCGGGGGTGGCGCCTTCACCGTCGCCCGGCAGCACCTCGGCAGTGCCTGAAATGCCCATCACCGTGAGGGCGCTCTCGTCCTTCGCAAGGCCGTGGCGCTGGGTGAAGGTCGGGAAGGGGCCGTCGCTCCGCTCGGCGAAGCACAGCGTGTACTTGGCGGGCTGCCCCATCGTCGCCATGTCGCCGGTGTCCGATTTGGCGCCGCCGATGTTGCGCAGGCAAAGCTGCAGGGCGCGGCCGATGCAGGCATTGGTGCGGTTGCCGGGACCGATGGCGTTGGTCAGCGCGTTGACGCCCAGCTGCTGCGCGATCGGGCCGTGGAGGCAGAGCGCGACCGCGGCGCTGCCGGTGGTCGTCGCGATGCCCAGGAGATTGAAGTCCGGTTCGAGAATGGCCTGGGCTGCCGCGAGCACGACCGGCAGCTCGGTCGGCACGCCGCCCGCGATCACGCACTGGTAGGCGACGGACTCTGGCGTGATGTCCCCGAACATCGGCGGCATCATCCCGAGGGAGTCCGCCCGGCCGGCGATACCGGCGATCATGGCGTCGAGGCGCTTCTGCGTGGGCGGGACCAGCGGGAGGCCGTCCGAGAGTTCGGCCTCCGCCAGGATCTGCTGTGCGCTCTCCCAGGCCGTCGACTCGTCGACGACCGGCCAGCCGCACCACTCGTTCATCGGGCGATGCGCGTGCAGGCGACGGTGGTGCCGCCGAACGACGGAATGAACGCCGAATGCTTGCCCGCACCGCCCGCCACGGTGATGTGGATGTCCTTCGGATCGCGGCCGATCGACAGCCAGTCACCGTCAGGCTTGTGGCCGGTGGTCTCGTACGTAACGAGGTTTTCCTTCGAGACGCGCGAGAGATGGACCCGCGAGCGTTTCCACAGCTCCTCGCGGATGCTGTCGATCGTGAACCCGTCGCGCTTCAGGGTCGCGGCATGCTCGGGACCGATGATGACGAACATCGGGCCCTTGCCGTAGATCGTATTGGAGCCCGGGTTGGACATGCCGCCGGCGAAGGTGGTCAGCAGCCCGTCTCCAGTGGTCGAACCATGGTCGTTGAGGTTATGCGGGCCTTCGCCCGACATCACCGTCACGACCGAGTCCGTGGGCGCGAAGCCGCGCTGCACGTGATAGGGCGTCCATGGGTTCTCCTCCTCGTTCTCGCCGAAGCAGAAGGTGAACTTGGCGGGATTGCCCTGGGTCGACCGGTCCATCTCGCCCGGCTTGGCGCCGGCCACGTTCAGCAGCATCAGCCCGAGCGCGCGGCCGATCGTGGCGTTGGCCTGGCGACCCTGGCCGAAGCAGTTGGTGCCGCAGTTGATGTTGAGCTCGTGCCGGATCGGGCCGCTCACCATGACCATGGGCGCACAGGAGTGCGTTGTCGCGAGCGTGCCGTGCAGATTGTACTCGGGGTCGAGCACGCCGCGCAGGGCGGCGGTCACGACCGGGAAGTACTCGGGCTTGCAGCCCGCCATGACGGCGTTCGCGGCCAGGGCCTGCAGCGTCGGGACGACCTGGCGTGGGGGCACCGGCGGGTAGGGGCGGTTGTCGCCGCGGACGGTCTCGACGAACTTCGCCACCTTCGCCTCGGTGGGCACGAAGAGCGGCATGCCGTCGCTCCAGCCCTGTTCGTTGGCGTACTCGTTGAAGGCCTCGACATCCATGTCGCCGATGTCGATCACTTCCTGTTCGGCGATGTCCTTCATTTGACTGTGGCCTCGGTCAGTCCCTTGGTCGCTGCTTCGATGCGTTCCCGCAGCTCTTCGGCGTTGAGGCCGCCGACGGGATGCTTGACCACGATCAGGCGCGCTTCGACCTTGCGGGCTTTCGCCTGCGCCAGAACCAGCGGTTTGAAAGTCTCAGTGGCAATCACGAAAGCGGTGATGCCGAGCTTCTCGAGTTCGAGGCTGTCGTGGAAACTCCACGATGAACAGCTTCCTCAATCCCCTAAGGCTAGCAGCGCCGCCTTGTAGTTCTTCGCGACCTTCTCGATCAGTTCCTTCGGCGCGGGCTGGCTGGCGCTGTTCTTGGCATGGAAGTGAATGTTGTCCACCGGGCGGTGTGCGCCCAGCATGGCGCGGACGCCTTCCAGCAGCTCACGGGCATTCGGCTTGGAGTTGGAGATCAGCGCAATGGCGTCGGTTGCCCAGTTGACGGGCTGCAAGGTCACTTTGGCCGGACCAGCGGCGGCCATGCCGAAGCTCGGATTGAAGATGCGCATGATCGTTTCCTCCACGCTATTTGTTCAACGCCGCGACGACCGATTTGGCGACGCGTTGGCCGTCCGCGATGGCATTGGCCAAGTATTCCTTGGAGCCGGACCGGACATCGCCGGCGGCAAACACCAGCGGCTGGGCGGTCTGGCCCGCCTCGTCCACAACGATATGCCCCGTGGCGTCGCGTGCAAGCGAATCCGGCAGGAATTCCGCAGCGGGAGACCGGCCCTCGTAAACGAACACGGCATTCGTCGGAATGCGATTTCGCTGGCCGTTGTTTTCGACCGTGACCGCTTCGAGCCCGTTGCTGCCTTCGAGCCCGACGATGCGCCCCGGCAAGGCGGTGACGCCCTCCGGGACCGGGCCGGTCGGCGTGCCGAGCATGGTGATCTCACCGGCGATGCCGACGAGGACGGCGGCCTCGTACGGCGCCCAGCCGGTGGCGCCGGCGATGATCACGGGCTGGCCGGCATAGAGCGGGCCATCGCAGTTCGCGCAGTGGGACAGGCCACGTCCTTCATATTCTTCCTCGCCGGGAAGGCCGAGCTTGCCCTTGCTCATGCCGGTCGCAACGACGAGGGCCCGCGCCGTGTGGCGCTCGCCGTCGGCGGTCTCGATCTCGAAGGGGCCATTGCCGGAAATCGCCGTGACTTCGCCGAAGCCGATTTCCACGCCGGCGACGACGGCGTCGTCGGTGAGGCGCGAGGCCATCGTCGTACCGTCGAAGATCTCCTCGAAATCGTGGATCTCGCCGAGGTTCATGATTTCGCCGCCGGGCGCGAGCTTGTCGAGGCAGAACGCCTTCAGGCCTGCGCGGGCGGCTTCGGTGGCGGCGGTGAGGCCGGCCGGACCGGCGCCGATGACGATGACGTCGTAGGAAGGGGTGTCCATGGCCGTCTTTAATCGGCACTTGGACGGAGGAGCGCAAGGGACAATTCGGCCGGGCTGCACCAGGTCGCCCAAGCCCGGGTACCCCTCACGCCCCATTGTGGTCCGCGATTTGCAGGCAGCCCATCTTGAGCTTGCCAGTCCCCGAGAAAGCATCGTAGGTCGCAAGGACAGGGAGACAAAAACAAGGCATGGCGTATTTCACGCAACAGCTGATCAACGCTATCACGCTGGGCGCCATCTACGGGCTGATCGCCATCGGATACACGATGGTCTACGGGATCATCGGCATGATCAACTTCGCGCATGGCGAGGTGTTCATGATCGGCGCGTTCATCTCGCTGATCGGCTTCATCATCTGCGGCAGCCTCGGCATCAGCTCTGCCCCCATTGCCATCGTCCTCGTGCTGCTTCTGGCCATGTCGTTTTCCGCCGTCTACGGATGGGCAATAGAGCGAACGGCCTACAGACCGTTGCGGGGCTCGTTCCGGCTGGCCCCGCTGATCTCCGCCATCGGCGTGTCGATCGCCCTCCAGAACTACGTGCAGCTGGCGCAGGGGGCGCGTCCCAAGCCCGGCGGTCAGGTCGTGTCCGGCGGCTTCAACCTCTTCACCGCCGACGGCTTCGACGTGCGCGTCACCTGGCTGCAGATCATCATCGTGCTGGTGACGGTCGTGCTGATGGCGGGCTTCACCTGGGTGATCGCGAAGACCTCGCTGGGACGCCAGCAGCGCGCCTGCGAACAGGACATGAAGATGGCGGCGCTGCTAGGGGTCAACGTCGACCGCACCATATCGCTGACCTTCGTGCTGGGCGCGGCATTGGCCGCCGTCGCCGGCATGCTGTTCCTCATGTACTACGGCGTCATCGACTTCTTTATCGGGTTCCTGGCCGGCATCAAGGCCTTCACCGCGGCGGTACTGGGCGGCATCGGCTCGCTGCCCGGCGCGATGCTGGGCGGGCTACTGATCGGGCTGATCGAGGTCTTCTGGGCCGGCTACTTCTCCAGCGAGTACAAGGATGTCGCGGCCTTCGCGATCCTCGTCCTGGTGCTGATCTTCCGGCCGAGCGGCCTGCTCGGCAAACCGGAGATCGAGAAGGTCTGAGCGCATGGCGCAGCGCCTCCCCCTCATGCTGAAGGATGCGGGCCTGACCGCCTTCGTCGCAGCCGCCCTCGGCATCTTCATCGTCGGCTTCCGCACGGTCGACATGGGCGGCGGAAAGGGGCTGGGCTTCGACTATCATCTCGTCGATCTCGCCGTGGCCGTGGCCGTCATCTTCATCGGCCGGCTCGGCCTGTCGATGGCCGCCAACGGCCTGCGCTGGCCCGCCATCGTGCTCGGCGTCGCGATGATCGTGGCCGGGGCCTCGCCGATGAAGCTTCCGTCTGGCTTCCTGCACTGGTTCGTGGCGCTGGGCGGTGTGCTGCTGGTGATCCGCGCGATCTGGCCGTGGGCCAACGACGCCTTGGGCGCCGCGGCGCGGACGCCGTCCGGCGTGGCCCTGGGAAAGGCCGGCACCAAATGGTTCGGCTGGCTGCTGCTGGCGGCGGCGGTCCTGATGCCGTTCACACCCTTCGCCGATCAGAAGACGATGGATCTCGGCGTCCTTATCCTGACCTACGTGATGCTGGGCTGGGGCCTCAACATCGTGGTCGGCCTCGCCGGCCTGCTCGACCTGGGATACGTCGCCTTCTACGCGGTCGGCGCCTATGCCTACGCGCTGCTCAGCACGCAGTACGGGCTGGGCTTCTGGACGGTCCTGCCGCTCGCCGGGATGATGGCGGCACTGTTCGGCATCGTGCTGGGATTTCCGGTCCTGCGGCTGCGTGGCGACTATCTCGCCATCGTGACGTTGGGGTTCGGAGAGATCATCCGCCTCGTGCTGCTCAACTGGTTCGACCTCACCAACGGACCAGCCGGCATCGGCTCGATTCCCGGTCCCACCCTGTTCGGCGCCGTGTTCGCCGAGACGCCGCCGCCCGGCAAGCAGACCGTGTCGGAGATGCTAGGCATCGCCTTCGACGGCAACCACCGGCTGATCTTCCTCTACTACATCCTCCTCGGCCTGGCGCTGATCACCAATCTCTTCACGCAGCGCATGCGGCGCCTGCCGGTGGGCCGCGCCTGGGAGGCGCTGCGCGAGGACGAGACGGCCTGCCAGGCGCTCGGCATCAATCCCACCAACACCAAGCTCACGGCCTTTGCGATCGGCGCCATGTTCGCGGGCTTCGCCGGTTCCTTCTTTGCCGCGAAACAGCGCTTCATCAGCCCCGAGAGCTTTGTGTTCATCGAATCGGCGATCATCCTGGCGATCGTCGTGCTGGGCGGCATGGGCAGCCAGATCGGTGTCGTGCTGGCAGCCGTGCTCTTGATCGGCCTGCCCGAATGGTTCCGCGATCTCGGCAACTACCGCATGCTGGCCTTCGGCCTCGCCATGGTGCTGATCATGGTGTTCAAGCCGCGCGGCCTCATCTCCCACCGCGAGCCTTCGATCCGATTGCATCCCGCCGGCTCGGGAGGCGGCGGATGACGGCGCCCCGGTCGGCAGGGTCCCTGATCGAGGTCGAGCACCTCACCATGCGCTTCGGCGGGCTGGTCGCGATCGACGACGTGTCGTTCTCCGCCCGGTCGCAGGCCATCACGGCCGTCATCGGGCCCAACGGTGCGGGCAAGACGACGGTCTTCAACTGCATCACGGGCTTCTACAAGCCGACGATCGGCCGGCTGACCCTGCGCAGCGCCGGCGGCGAATTCCTGCTCGAGCGGATGCGCGACCACGAGATCGGCCAGAAGGCGAGGGTGGCGCGCACGTTCCAGAACATCCGCCTGTTTTCCGGCATGACGGTACTGGAGAACCTGATGGTGGCGCAGCACAACAAGCTGATGCGTGCGTCGGGCTGGAGCCTGCTTGGTCTCGTCGGCGCCGCGAGCTTCCAGCGTGCCGAGGCGGCCTCGGTCGAGCTTGCGCGGCTGTGGCTGGAACGGATCGGCCTGGTGGCCGATGCCGACCGGCCGGCTGGCGAGCTTCCCTACGGCGCCCAGCGGCGTCTGGAGATCGCCCGTGCCATGTGCACCGAGCCGGTGTTGCTCTGCCTCGACGAGCCGGCGGCCGGCCTGAACCCGCGCGAGTCGGCCGAGCTCAACCAGCTGCTGGTCTCGATAAGGGATCGCGACAGGATCGGCGTGCTGCTGATCGAGCACGACATGAGCGTCGTGATGAACATCTCCGACCACATCGTCGTGCTCGATTACGGCCGCAAGATCGCCGAGGGAGCACCTCTCGCGGTGCGCAACGACCCGGCCGTCATCCGCGCCTATCTCGGCACCGACGAGGAGGCGCTGGATGCCTGAAGCCTCGATCCTGTCGGTGAAGGGCGTCGAGACCTTCTACGGCGCCATCCAGGCCCTGCACGGGGTCGACCTCGAGGTGGCGCGCGGCGAGATCGTGACACTGATCGGCGCCAACGGGGCGGGAAAATCCACCCTGCTGATGACGATCTGCGGCAATCCCCGGGCGCGTGGAGGCACGATCACGTTCGACGGTGAGGACATCACGGCGCTGCCGACACATCAGATCGTGCGGCGCGGCGTGGCGCAGGTGCCAGAGGGGCGGCGCATCTTCGCGCGCATGAGCGTCTACGAGAACCTTCAGATGGGCGCGATCCTGGGCGATCCCGCCAACTTCAAGTCGGACCTCGAGCGCGTCTTCGCCATGTTCCCGAGGCTGGCCGAGCGGCGCGACCAGCGCGGCGGCACCCTGTCGGGTGGCGAGCAGCAGATGCTGGCGATCGGCCGCGCGCTCATGAGCCGGCCGCGGCTTTTGCTGCTCGATGAGCCGTCGCGCGGCCTCGCGCCCCTGATCGAGCGCCAGATCTTCGATTAGATCGGCCGCATCGCGCGGGAGGAGGGCGTCACGATCTTCCTCGTCGAGCAGAACGCCTTCCACGCGCTGCGCCTGGCCGATCGTGGCTACGTGCTGGCCAACGGCCGGGTGCGCCTCAGCGGCAGCGGCCGGGAGCTGCTGGCCAACCAGGAGGTCCGCGCGGCCTATCTCGAGGGCGGCCACGCATGAGCCCGCTCGACACGTTCATGTTCGATTGGTTCGGCGACACGCTGTTCAACGTGGTCGTGTTCAACCTCATGCTGATCGGGCCGGCCTCGTTCGCGGCGGGCCATGCCGTGGCGCTGACCTGGCGACCCTGGCTGCAGATCGTGTTCTACACGGGGCTCCTGTCGGCGACGTTGCGCTTCCTCGACTATGCCCTGGCGGGCGGCGAGCTGTTGTCGCTGGCGGGATTTGCACTGGGCTGGGCTGTACAACTGGCGATCGCCGCCTTTGCCTACCGGCTCACGCGGGCGCGCCAGATGGTGCGCCAGTATCCGTGGCTCTACCGGCGCAAAGGCTTGCTGGGCTGGGACGACCGGCCTTAATGTATCGGTCATGCTCCGCAGCAGCGGAGGGGGCTCAATCAACAGGGAGACTCGGATGAAGAAGTTGTACGGCACGCTGGCCGTTGCCGCCGTTGCGCTGATGGCGACCCCCGTGTTTGCCCAGATCAAGATCGGCTCGGCCGGTCCGATGACCGGCTCCAACGCCGCGTTCGGCGAGCAGCTCAAGCGCGGCGCCGAGATGGCGGTCGCCGACATCAATGCCGCCGGCGGTGTCAACGGCCAGAAGCTGGAACTCGTGATCGGCGACGACGCCTGTGACCCGAAGCAGGCGACGGCGGTCGCCAACAAGATGGTGTCGGACAAGGTCGCGTTCGTTGCCGGGCACTTCTGCTCGGGCTCGTCGATCCCGGCCTCGGACATCTATAAGGAAGGCAAGATCCTGCAGATCACCCCGGCCTCGACCAACCCGAAGCTGACGGACGACGCCGCCGCCAAGGGCAACACCACGGTGTTCCGCACCTGCGGTCGTGACGACATTCAAGGCGCGACGGTCGGCGCCTATATCCTGAAGAACAAGAAGGACGCCAAAGTCGCGATCCTCCACGACAAGTCGCCCTACGGCAAAGGCGTGGCCGACGAGACCAAGAAGGCCCTGAACAAGGGCGGCCTGCGCGAGGCTATGTACGAGGCCTACAACGACACCGACAAGGACTTCGCCGCGCTGATCAACAAGATGAAGCAGGCGAAGATCGACATCATCGTACTGGGTGGCTACCACACCGCCGGCGCGTTGATCATCAAGCAGGCGCGTGAACAGGGCCTCGCGGCGCAGATGATGGGCTTCGACTCGCTCGAGACGGCCGAGTTCGCCCAGCTCGGCGGCGCGGCGACCGACGGCGTGCTGATGTCGTTCCCGCCCAAGGCCGAGGACGATCCGAAGAATGCCGCCCTCGTGAAGAAGTTCCGTGACGCCAAGTACAATCCGGAAGGCTACACGCTGTTCAGCTATGCCGCCGTGAAGGCCTGGGCCGATGCCGCGAACAAGGCGAAGTCGACCGAGGCAGCCAAGGTCGCCGCGGCGCTGCGCTCGGGCAAGTTCGAATCGGCTGTCGGCGTGCTCGAGTTCGACGCCAAGGGCGACATCAAGGACGCCGTCTACGACATCTACGTCTGGAAGGACGGCAAGTCGTCCCCGATGAAGAAGTAGGGCCAAACGGCTCGATCAGGGAGAGGCCCGGCATCAGCCGGGCCTTTTTCGTTCCATTTCAGCGTCTTGTGGGTCGCTTTCCACGATTTTGCGAAACGGTGACATCGCAGCCCCGGATATGGTATCGGGGGGCTCAATAGCTAGAGGGGGTCGATCGTCGATATGCCGGGGGGCGCCATCGCGGTCGCGTCGGATCATGCCGGCTTCGACCTGAAGGAAATTCTCAAGCGCGACCTGCAGGAAGCGGGTCACGAGGTGCTGGATCTCGGCACCCATTCGACCGCATCCGTCGACTATCCGGACTTCGGAAGGGCCATGGGCGACGCCATTGCTTCGGGTAAGGCCGAGCGCGGCGTCCTCGTGTGCGGCAGCGGGATCGGCATTTCCATTGCGGCCAATCGCAATCCCAAGGTTCGCGCAGTCCTCGCGCACGATGTGACCTCGGCGCGGCTTTCGCGCGAGCACAACGATGCGAACGTCATCGCCTTCGGCCAGCGCCTGACCGGCATCGAGGTCGCCCGCGAGGCCTTGAAGATGTTCCTCGCCACCAAGTTCGAAGGCGGCCGCCATGTCGGCCGCGTCGAGAAGCTTTCAAAGGGTTGAGTATCATGAGCCAAGCCGCTGCCAAGATGGGTGATTCCCCGCTGCCGATGTTCACCATGGGCGTTGCCGAGTCCGACCCGGCGATCGACGCCGTCCTGAAGGGTGAACTCCATCGCCAGCGCGAGCAGATCGAGCTGATCGCCTCGGAGAACATCGTCTCGCGCGCCGTGCTCGAGGCCGCAGGCTCGGTGCTGACCAACAAGTATGCCGAGGGCTATCCGCGCCGTCGCTACTATGGTGGCTGCGAGGAGGTCGACAAGGCCGAGGATCTCGCAATCGAGCGCGCGAAGAAGCTCTTCGACTGCTCGTTCGCCAACGTGCAGCCGCACTCGGGCGCGCAGGCCAACCAGGCCGTGTTCATGGCGCTGCTGCAGCCGGGCGACACGTTCCTCGGCATGGCGCTCGACCAGGGTGGGCATCTCACCCATGGCTCGCCGGCCAACCAGTCGGGCAAGTGGTTCAAGGTCGTTTCCTACGGGCTTAAGCCCGACACCCACCTGATCGACTACGAGCAGATGGAGGAGGCGGCCCGCCGCGAGAAGCCGAAGCTGATCATCGCCGGCGCCTCGGCCTACTCGCGCCAGATCGACTGGGCGCGCTTCCGCAGGATCGCCGACGAGATCGGTGCCTATTTCATGGTCGACATGGCGCACTATGCCGGCCTGGTCGCGGCCGGCGTCTATCCGAGCCCGCTGCCACATGCCCATGTCGTGACGACGACGACGCACAAGACGCTGCGCGGACCG
>CAIYWM010000377.1 GCA_903929895.1 uncultured Alphaproteobacteria bacterium | reverse complement strand
GTCTCAAGACCAACAAGATGTACGAGGCGCGCTACGGCGAGGAATGGGCCTTCGACACGGCCGAGAAGTACGTCGCGCTCTGCCATCAGAAGGGACTGCACCCGGTCAGCGCCGCCATCGCCTGGGTGGGCGCGCACCCTGCCATCACCGCGCCCATCATCGGCGCCCGCAACCTCGACCAGCTCAAGGACTCGCTGGCCTCGGTGAACGTCGACATGACCCCGGAGCTGCGCGCCGAAATCGCCGACCTCTCGCGCACCCCGCCGCCGGCCACCGATCGGCTGGAAGAGCAGAAGGTCGTGAAGGCCTGAGAAGGCTCAGCCCGGCTCGAGGCCTTTTGCGCGGAAGAGGGCCTTCGCTTCGGGCGTGCGCAGGCTTTCGATCAGCGCCCTGGCCAATACCGGCTGGGTGCTGTCGGCTGGAATGGCTGCCACGAACACCGTGACCATATGCAGATCGCCGGGCAGGGGCCCGACGATCTCGATGCCGGGAACATGCAGCAGCTCCGGCACCTGCTGGACCGCGAGGTCGGCCTCGCCCGTCGGCAGGAACATGCCCGAGTAGCCCGAGGGTGGCGGAAACCTGGTCTTTGCGTTGATCGCGTCCGCGATGCCCATGCGCTCCAGCAGCTTCGCGAAATAGATGCCGCTCGCACCGCCGGCCGCGGGATCGGTGTAGGAGATCGCCCTGGCCTCCAGCAGCGTACGCTTCAAGGCTTCCGGCGTGGAAATGTCGGGCTTCGGCGCACCCGCTCGCACCGCGATGGCGGTGGCAGAGCTGGCGATCACGGCATCGGACCCGGCGACGATCCCGCCCGAGGCGAGCAGAGTGTCGGTGACCGCACGGTTGAGGATCAGCGCGTCGGCCTTCTCACCGGCCTGGAGCCGCTGCAGCAGCTGCGGCGCCGTGGCCCACGTGAAGTCGAGCGTGCAGCCCTGTGCTTCCTCGAACGCTGGCGCGAGCTGTTCGACCACACCCTGCACGGCGATCGCGCTGAAAACCTTCATGCCAAAACCATCAATTATCGTCATTCAGAGTGAGGGCCGCCGCAACGCGGCAGAACGATAGCGAAGTCAGGCGTCGGCCGTGACGGGCGATGTGTTGCCGCAGTGTTCGCACCTTGGGCTGGTGGTGAGGCGCAGGCCACGACAGCCGGGGCAAACGCCGAGGTCGATGCGTCGTGCCAGATGTCGCGTGCTCCCGGAGCGGTCCGCCGGTACGGCAAACAGGTCCCGGAAGGCTTGCCGCCAGTTCCTGGTCATGGCGCTTGCGGCCTGTCGCAAACGTCGATCCATTCGGCGTTCACCAAGGCGGCCATGCGCTCGGGCGCGATGCGGACGGCCGAGTTGATCGAGCCGGCGGCGGGCACGACTTCATCGAACGCCTTCAGCGAGACGTCGCAATAGACCGAGAGCGGGGTCGCCAGGCCGAACGGGCAGACGCCGCCCACCGGATGGCCGGTTAGGGAAACGACCTCTTCGGCGGCCAGCATGCGGGGCTTGCCG
>CAIYWM010000376.1 GCA_903929895.1 uncultured Alphaproteobacteria bacterium | reverse complement strand
CCGAGCAAAGTGCATAGCGCACGGAACTGTCCGTCATTGCCTGCGGCCACGATCAGATGCCCATCAGCCGCTGCAAAAGTGCGATACGGAACCACGTTTGGATGCCCGTTTCCCATCGGTTCCGGGTTGAGCCCGCCGACGAGATGGTTCATCCCCTGATTCGCTAGAATTGCCACTGCGGTATCCAGCAACGCGCAGTCGATATGTTGGCCTTCTCCCGTCGCTTCGCGATGACGCAAAGCAGCCTGAATGCCGATTACGGCATAAAGCCCGGTTAAAAGGTCGATCACTGGGACGCCCACCTTGGTCGGCTCGCCCCCGGCAGGCCCTGTCACGCTCATCAGACCGCCCATGCCCTGGATTAGAAAATCATAGCCTCCACGTGGCGCATAGGGGCCATCCTGTCCAAAGCCAGTCACAGAACAATAGATCAGCCGGGGGTTCACGGCCTTTAGGTTTTCCCAGTCAAGGCCATAGCGCGCCAGTCCACCAACCTTGTAGTTTTCCACTAGGATATCGGCGCTGCTAGCCAGCTCCCGTACCAGGGCCGCACCGTCTGGATGGGCCATGTCGATGGCGATGGAACGCTTGTTGCGGTTGGCGGCCAAATAATAAGCCGATGCGCCATCGGCCCCGTCGAGCCAAGGCGGCCCCCAAGCGCGGGTGTCGTCGCCCACGCCGGGTCGTTCCACCTTCACCACATCGGCACCAAGATCACCAAGGATCTGCGTCGCCCAAGGACCAGCCAGCACCCGGCTCAGATCCAGCACCTTCAACCCGGACAGCGGACCGGAAACCCCACTGGTCATGTGCGGCGTCCAGTTGCGCTAATCACTCTTGCCAGGGCTGAAGAATAGTCTTCTGTGTGATGTGCGATGGCCTGCATCGCGGCAGACATCTCCAGCACGGCGGGCAGGGAATTGTTCCACGCCTGCCGAAGAAGGCGGCGGGTCATGCGAATGGCCTCCGGGGGATGGGCCGCGATGCGGCGGGCAATGCCCTGTGCTGTGGCCATCAGATCGGCGTCCGCCACAACGCGCGAGACGAGGCCGAAATGCTGTGCCTCGGCTGCATCGATCATTTCACCGGTTAGGGCCATTTCGCTTGCCTTGGCAAAGCCCACTACGCGTGGCAGCAGCCAAGCTCCGCCATCGCCCGGTACGATGCCCAGCCGCACGAAACTTTCAGCAAAGCGGGCTGCTTGTCCAGCGATGCGAATATCGCACATCGTGGCCAGATCGCAGCCTGCGCCAATGGCCGGCCCGTTCACTGCGGCGATGACCGGTAGTTCCAGTGCTTCGAAGGCCAGCGGCAAGCGCTGAATCCCGGCCTTGTAATTGCGGCGGGTCCGGGCGGGAATGTCGTCGACCAACCCCTGTCCAGCGGCCATCGCCTTTATATTCCCTCCGGCGGAAAAGGCGCTCCCTGCTCCGGTCAAGACGATGACCCGTGCGGCGGGATCCGCCTCGGCTGCCGCCATCGACGCCAGCAGTGCTTCGATCATCGGTAGATCTGAAATCGCATTGAGTGTTGCCGGATCGTTCAACGTCAGGGTTACGATGCCGTCGGCATCTTTTTCGGAAAGGACAAGTGACATCAGACCTCCTATCTCAGACCCAGGCTGCGCGAGATGATGCTGCGCAGTACTTCGCGCGTGCCACCACGCAGGGAAAAGCTTGGAGCTGCCTGACGCAGTCGCGCGTATGTGGCGGTGTAGGCGGCATCGGCAAGGGCGGGGTCCACCACCTCGCGTGACCGTTCAGGAATTTCCTGTTCCAGGATGGCCCCCAGATCCTTAACGATCGCAGCATGCAGATCGGGCTTTTCGCCTTGTTCCAGCCGCCCGGCTACTGACTGCGACATGTGGCGAAGTACCATCACATGCGCCGCCAACCGACCTATCGCTGCATCGCCCGTTGGTGGTGCAAGCCGGGCCATCTCTTCAAAAAGTGCAAATGATGAAAGAAAGCGTTCCGGGCCTGACCGCTCGAATGCAAGTTCCGACAGGACCTGCGCCCAGCCATCTCCCTCCTGACCCAGAACTGCAGAGTCGGGCAGGTCCACCCCGTCAAAATGCACTTCATTGAAATGGTGCTCGCCGGCTATGTCCAGCACGGGACGAATCTCGATACCGGGCAGGGCCAGATCAATCAGGAACTGACTCATTCCGCCATGGCGCTCGTCGGATAGGCCAGTGCGGCAAAGGCAGATCATGTAGTGGGAAGCATGGGCATAGGTGGTCCAGAGCTTGGTCCCATTCAGCCGCCAGCCCCCCGAAGGCAGGCGTTCGGCGCGCATGCGAATCGAGGCCAAATCAGATCCGCTGTCGGGTTCGCTCATCCCTATGCAGAAATACACCTCGCCTGCCGCGATGCCGGGAAGGATAGTGCGGCGCTGTTCCTCGGTGCCGTTGTGCAAGATCATCTGAGCGCTTTGACGGTCTGCAATCCAGTGGGCGGCGACGGGTGCGCCGGCCGCCAGCAATTCTTCAACTACTACATGTCTTTCCATCGCGCCTCGACCATGGCCTCCATACTCCGTGGGCAGCGTCATGCCGATATATCCAGCCCGACCAAGGGCGCGGCTGAAGTCGGCATCAAATCCAGACCAGCTGCGGGCGCGTTCTCCAGCAGACCAGCCGCGGGGCAAGGCCTGGGCCAGAAAGGCCCTTACCTCTGCTCGCAGCGCGCAATGATCGACTTTCGGGGATGAAATCGAGAAATCCAGATTCGGCGTCATCAAAGTGCCTCGGATTGCAATGCAGTGATACGCGGCCATATTTCACCCGGCGACCCGGAGCGTAAAGTCGCGCCCAGCCGCCTGGCCCAGTCGCATTCGCGCCCGTCCAGATCACGCCAGGACCACAAGCGCCGCGTCAGCGGATGAAGCGCATATTCGTGGCTGAAACCGATCGCCCCGTTCACTTGGTGGGCCAGTTCCGCCACCTTGGATGCAGCCTCGCCCGTACGGATCTTGGCGGCCCCGGCGAGTGCGATGAATGTTTCTGGTTTGCTGTCAGCCAGAGGCGTCGCCGCCGCCGCCATCTGCGCTGCCGCACCGGCAGCCGCTGTTTCGGCGGCCATCACTGAAAGGTAGTGCTGGATGGCCTGAAACTTTGCCAATGTCCGGCCGAACTGCACCCGTTCATTAGCGTAGCGCAGTGAGAGCGCCAGAACAGATTGCACTGCGCCCGCCATCTGTTGCGCGCGCAAAAGCGCCGCCATCGCTTGCGGAGCCAAGGGGTGCAAGGACAGGTCATGGGATTTGGTCTCTGGCAAGGGCGCGGAAATACTGTCCAGTGGCTCCCCCGCGATGGATCGGCCAGGCGTCCAGAAGTCTCGGGTGGGTAAAACGACCCTCAAACCAGCCGTTTGGTCCAGCACGATGAGCGATTGCGCCAGACGCCCCCAGGCTACGGGGGTGTCGGGCGCAAAAGACACCGCCGCCGGCCCCTCGACCGGCGGGAGCCCTGCCCGCGCCAGGAGCCAATTGGCCAGCATAGTTTCAGCAAGCGGCAAGGCTGCGGCATGGCGTGCGGCAATTAACAGTGGAGTCATAGCGTCAACAGGTTCCAACCCAAAGCCCCCTTCCGCCTCGCTGAGTAATGCGAGTGGAAACCCCGCTTCTTCGGCCGCCTGCCAAACCGGACCGGCGGAGGCCGTGTCCTGTGCCGTAGCTGGCAAGCTGAGGCGAGAGAACAGTCGTTGGGCAGTGTCTTCAATCAGATCGGAAGTCATGGTATTTCACTAGTTGAAATGAAATTTCATTAAAAAGCTACCGTAGCGCGTGCCAGGATGCAACTGTGTTTTAAAGAGGGGTGGCCTCGAAACGCTGCCTGACCAGCGATTCGAAGGAGAGAAGAGAGGCCAAGGACGCGCTGGCCGCCGACTGCAAGACGCCGCCGGTCGACGAGAAGACCGCGGCCAAGAATCCGAAAGGCGAGCTCGATCTGAAGATCGCGCTCGGCTACTACAGTCTCGGCGACTGAGCCAAGGGGCACGAGATCGCCCAGCGCGGTCTCACCAAGGTTGGCGTTAAGCGGGTCGACGACGCTGAACTGCTCGCCGGTTATGCACTGGTGGAACTCGCCCGCTATGCCGATGCCAAGGCGGCGTTCGAGTGAGCCGCGGCCGGCGCGGCCCCGGGCTCTTAAATGGCTCCGATCGCGCACCTGTGGCCCGCCTATGTCGATCGCCTGGCGCCGCCCGTTCCGGCGGCTCCGGCGCCGACAACCTAAGCGCGCAGGACGACTGATGGTAGCTTTCTGGTATATTCACTAGTAGGCTGATGATTAGTGTACCGATTAGTTAGATCGGTTCACGCAAGGCAGGCAAAACTCGGCCGTCTTCAACCCGCGCCACGCGAAGACGGTCGGAATGGATCCAAGAAGACGTGGCGTCTTCGATGAGGTAGCTATGCGGAGGTTGTCTGGTCAGGTGCTCGCGCTCACGGTGGCGATATCGCTGGCGTTGGGCGCGGTTGCCGTCGTGAAGATGGACCTGATGAAACCTACGGTTGTCGCGGGCTCGTCCTCGATGGCTACGGCCGACGATTGGTGGCCGTTCGCCATCGACGCCGCGAAGGGCGGTGATCTGTCGAAGGTCGAGGCTATCGACTACGTCCCGCTGAAAACGGCCGAGAAGGCTTGGAACCTGTGCGTCCTGTTCCCGCATTTGCAGGACAGCTACTGGCTGTCGGTCAACTATGGCATCGCGGAAGAGACCAAGCGTCTGGGCGTCAAGTTCACGCTGCTGCAGGCCGGCGGCTATGCGAACCTGCCCAAGCAAATCGCTCAGTATGACGACTGCCTTGCCGCCGGGGCCGATGCCATCCTGCTGGGCGCGATCTCCGAGGCGGGGCTGGCCGCCAAGATCAAAGAGGGCATGGCCAAGGGCGTGGTCAACATCGCCTTCGTTAACCCCGTTCTGGAAACGCCCATCACAGCCCGCATCACCCCCGATTTCTACGCCAAGGGCTTTGAGACCGGCGAGTACGTCAAGAAGCTTCTCGGCGACAAGAGCGGCAAGGCGGTGGGCTTTCCCGGACCGCAGGGGTCGGGCTGGGCCGAAACCTACATGTCGGGCTTCCGCGATTCGACCGCGACGGGAAACGTGACCCTGCTGGCCGAGATGTTCGGCGAGGCGTCGGTGCCGGCACAGTTGCGCCTGGTCGAGGATGCGCTGCAGACCCATCCAGAGATGACGGTGATCTGGGGCGGCGGGGCGGCCGCCGAGGCGGCGATCGGTGCGGTGGTCGATGCCGGCCGCGACGACATCACGATCATCGCGTCCTACGAGAACCAGACCCTGCTGAGCGCCGTGCGAGACGGCAAGCTCCTGGCCTTCGCCACCGAATACCCGGTGATCATGGGTCGGATCGGCGTCGACCTGGCCGTGCGCGCGTTGGAGAAGAAGGATTACGAGCGGATCCTGCTGGTGACCCCGGGGCTCGTCGACAAGGCCAACGTCGCTGCCTTCGACACCACCCAGATCTTTGCGCCCGAAGGGTTCCAGCCGGTCTTTTCGGCTGAATGAACACCCGATCCGGGCGGGGCACGCCCCGTCCGGCAGGTCGCTGGGCACAGGGAGGACACATGCTTGAGATCACCGGCTTTTCCAAGGCGTTCGGCAACGTTGTCGTTCTGGACGGCGTGGACTTCTCACTTGCTCCCGGCGAGGTCCACGCCCTTCTGGGCGAAAACGGCGCGGGCAAGTCGACGCTGATCAACTTGATCATCGGTACCTTCCCCCGCAGCGCGGGCCGGATGCGGTTCCACGGCCGAGACATCGCCGCCCTCGACCCCCACACCTCGCGCGAGATGGGGATCGCGGCGGTGTTCCAGGAATTCTCGCTGGCACCCGACCTGACGGTGACCGAGAACCTCTTCCTCGGCCGCGAGGACCGTCGCGGGACATTCCTGCGCCCCGCCGCGATGCGGGCCGCCGCGCGGGCGCTGCTGGACGAGCTCGGCTTCCATCTGGACCTCGACGCCTGGGTGCGCGACCTGAGCCGCGCCCAGAAGCAGATGGTCGAGATCGCCAAGGCGCTGCGCACCGGCTGCGAGGTGCTGATCCTTGACGAACCCACGGCGTCGCTGACCGACGGCGAGGCGCAGAAGCTGTTCGAGGCGATCGCGCGGCTCAAGGCGCGCGGGGTGGGCATCGTCTATGTCTCGCACCGGATGAGTGAGATCCGCACCCTGTCGGACCGGGTGACGGTGCTGCGCGGCGGCTGCAAGGTCGGCACGATCCGCACCGCCGAGGTGACCGACACCCAGCTGATCGAGATGATGGTCGGCCTGCCGATGGGCAAGATATTTCCGGTGATCAACGCGACACCCGGCCCGGAACGCCTGCGCCTGTCGCACCTGACCACGGCCTCGGGCTCGGTCCGCGATGCGTCGCTGACGCTGCATGCGGGCGAGGTGCTGGGTCTTGCGGGCCTGGTCGGATGCGGCCGCAGCGAGCTCTGCCGCGCGATCTTTGGCCTCGAACCGTTGGCGGGCGGCGAGATCATCCTCGGCGGGCGCCACGTCACCCATACCAGCCCGTCGCGCATGCTGCACCACCGGGTGTGCTATTTGCCGGGCGACCGCGGCGCCGAGGGCCTGGCCGCGATCCGGCCGGTACGCGAGAACGTCACGATGGCAACGCTGGACGAACCGGCCATCGCCTCCGGGCCGTTCCTGCGGTACTGGGACGAACCCCGCGTCGTGCGCACCCCGCTGGAGGATCTGGGGCTGAACCCGATGGAGCCCGAGCGGCGGGTCGTCTCGTTCTCGGGGGGGAACCAGCAGAAGGTGATGCTGGCACGCGGCCTGATGCGCCCGGTCGACATCTACCTGTTCGACGAGCCGACCGTCGGCATCGACGTCAACGCCAAGGCCGACGTCTATCAGCTGATCAAGCGGCTGGTCGAGAACGGCGCTGCGGTGATCCTGTCGAGCTCCGAGCTGCCGGAACTGCTGCACATGTCGTCGCGCATCCATGTGATGAGCGCCGGGCGCATCGTTGCCGACATCGCCGGCCCCGAAACGACCGAGGCCGCGATCCTTTCCCACTATTTCAGTCCCATGTCATCCCCTAGGTCGACGACGCAGGACACCCGGCCCCGTTCATCCGTTCTGCACCTCGGCGACCCCGCGCGGTCGCGCCGTCTGGCGGCGACGTTCCTTGCCAACGGCGGCATCGTGATGACGCTGCTGGTGATGGCGATCGTCGCCACCGCCCTCGCCGAACCGCGGTTCCTGAACCAGCAGAACCTCGTCAACCTCGGGCGCAACTTTGCCTTCCTGCTGATCCCGGCTCTGGCGCAGATGCTGGTGATGACGGCGCGCGGGTTCGACCTGTCGGTCGGGATCGTCGCGGCGACGGGGTCGGTGGTCTGCGCGCTGGCGATGGGGGCGGTCACCGCCGCGGGCGGGTCGGCGGGGGCGGCGGTCGCGCTGGCACTGGTTGCGGTGGTGGGCGTGGGCCTTGCGACCGGGCTGGTGAACGCCGTGCTGGTGGCCCGCTTCGCGCTGTCGCCGTTCATGGTCACGCTGGCGATGATGTCGGCGCTGACGGGCATCGCGCTCTACCAAACCCAGGGGATCCCGATCTATGGCGTCGCCGAGGGCTTCGTGACCGGCGTCGGGCGGGGCGGGATCCTCGGCATCCCGGTCTCCCTAGTGATTGCGCTGGCGGTGCTTGCGATCTGCGTCGTGGTCCAGAGGTTCACCGTTCTCGGCCGCCACATCTATGCCGTGGGCAGCGACGCCCGTGCGGCGCGGCTGTCCGGGGTGCCGGTGGTCCGGGTGCTGGTCACGGTCTACGTGCTGGCCGCCGTGATGTGCGCCTTCACCGGCTTCCTGATGGCTGCGCGGATCGCATCGGGACAGGCCACGATCGCCGGCACACTGGCGCTCGAATCCATCGCGGCCGCGGTGATCGGCGGGGTTTCGCTGCGTGGCGGGGTCGGGCGGGCCGGGCTGGTGGCGATGGCCGCATTGTTCCTGACAGTGATCGCCAACGCGATGAACCTGCTGCAGCTGGACAGCAAGTACCAGACGCTGGTGCTGGGCGTGGTGCTGATCCTGGCGCTCGGCATGGAGCGCGTGCTGCTGAGGAGCAAGGACCGATGAACCCGCGATCCTTGCCCAGCGCCCGATCCGGCGCGTCTGCCGTCTGGCGGGGCGTGGTGCGCTGGCGCCTGCCCATCGGCATCCTGATCCTGTTGCTTGGCTTTGCCGCGGTCGAGCCACGCGTGGTATCGATGGCGAATCTCCGCAACATCGCGATCCAGGGCAGCTATCTGGCGGTGTTCGCGCTGGCGCAGGTCACCGTGATCCTGACCCGCGGTTTCGACTTGTCGCTGGGTCACACCGTGTCACTGGTCAGCGTGGTGTCGGCGATGGCGCTGGTGGCCACCGGGTCGGTGGCGGCGGGCATCGCCGCCGGTCTGGGGATCGGCCTTGCGGTCGGTCTGGTCAACGGCCTCCTGGTCGGGGGCATCGGGCTTAACCCGCTGATGACGACGCTGGGCATGGCCTACATCCTGCTGGCGCTGGCCTCGACTGTCAGCGGCGGCTTTCCGGTGTCGGGCCTGCCCTCGGGGTTCACCGCGACCTTCGCGCAGGGCAGCTTCCTCGCGGTGCCGGTACAGATCTGGACCGTGGCGGCGCTGTTCGCGGCGGGCTGGGCGATGCTGCGGGCCACCCGCCTGGGGCGCAGCCTGTATCTGATCGGCTCCAACCCGCGTGCCGCGGTGGCCGCGGGGATCAGGACTGTCGGCGGCCTGACGCTCGCATACACGCTGTCGTCGCTGGTCACCGCGACTGGCGCCCTTCTGTTGACCGCGCGCAGCGGATCGGGAGAGCCGAACCTCGGCGGCAACCTGACGCTCGAGGCGATTGCGGCGGCGGTGGTCGGCGGGGCCAAGCTGTCGGGCGGCGAGGGCGGGGTGGGTTCGGCGCTGCTGGGGGCGGTGTTCGTGACCGTCCTCTCGAACGGCATGAACCTGGTGCGGCTGGACGGCTATCTCCAGCAGATCTGCCTCGGGGTCATCATCGTCGCGAGCCTCATCCTCAACCGCGACGCGCAGCGCCGCTGAATGAAACCAAACGGAGAACTGCCCATGAGTTATCAGGTCTGCATCGACATCGGCGGCACCTTCACGGACTGCCTAGTATCCGACAGAGAGGGCATGATCTCGATCTACAAGTCGCCCACCACGCCCGGCGAGTTCGAACGGGGCTTCATCGAGGTGCTGCATGTCGCCGCAGACGGTCTTGGCAAGGAACCAGCGGCCTTCCTGCGCGAGATCGACCTGATCGTGCACGGATCGACCGTTTCGACCAATGCGCTGGTCGAAAGGAAGACGGTCAAGGTCGGGCTGATCCTGAACGAGGGGCACGAGGACGTGCTGCTGTTGCGGCAGGGGCCGCGCAAGGGGGCCTTCCAGTGGAAGCTCGACTATCCCGATCCCTATGTCCCGCGCCACCTGACCCGCGGTGTCGCAGGTCGCATCGACGCTCGCGGGCGCGAGCTGGTCGCGCTTGACGAAACCGGGGTCCGCACCGCCGCGCGCGACCTGCGGGCGCTGAACGTCGAGGCGGTGGCGGTCGGCCTGCTGTGGTCGGTGGTGAACCCGGCGCACGAGTTGCGCGTACGCGAAATCCTGGCCGAGACCCTGCCCGACATCCCGGTGACACTGTCGCACGAGATCAACCCGATGCCGCGCGAATACCAGCGCATCATCGCCGCCGCCATCGACGCATCGATCCATCCCATCGTGTCGCGCTACATCGGCCGGCTGCAGACCGCGCTAGACGATGCGGGGTTTCAGGGCGAGCTGCTGCTGGCCAACTGCGTCGGCGGCATGATGCCCCTGCCCGAGATGCTGAAGAAGCCGATCTATTCGGTTATGTCGGGCCCCACCCTGGCACCGATGGCCGCGCTGGCGCTTTCCGACGAGGCCGACATCATCGTGGGCGACATGGGTGGGACGACCTTCGACGTCTCGGCGCTGCGCGACCGACAGATCATCATCACCCCCGACAGCATGATCCACGACGACTCGCTCGGCATCCCCAAGGTCGACGTGCGCTCGGTGGGGGCGGGCGGCGGGTCGATCGCCCATGTCGATGCCGGCGGGCTGTTGCGGGTGGGGCCGCAGTCGGCGGGCGCTCGCCCCGGCCCGGCCTGCTATGGCGCGGGCGGGGAATGGCCGACGGTCACCGATGCCAACGTCATCCTCGGCCTGGTCGATCCCGACTACTTCCTCGGCGGGCGGATCCGGCTGCGCCGCGACCTCGCCGAGCGTGCCGTGGGCAGCATCGCGCGGGCGCTGGGGATCAGCCTGCACGAGGCGGCCTATGCCATCTACACCACCTCTAACCACAACATGGTGGCGGCCATCGAGGAGATCACGGTGCGCGAGGGGATCAACCCGCGTGACAGTCTGTTCGTCTGCGGCGGCGGCGCCACCGCCATCCACATCGCCGAGATGGCCGACGTCCTCGGGCTGAAGCGCTACATGATCCCGCGGTTCATGGCGGGGCTCAGCGCCTATGGCGGCCTGATCTCGGACATCCGCAATGAAAAGAGCGGCGTGCTGCTGACCTCGCACGTCGCCTTCGACCTCGACGGCGTGAACCGCATGCTGGAACGGCTGCGCGAGGCGGGCAACAGCTTCCTCGCCGAGTCGGGCGTTGCCCCTGAGAACCGGCAGTTCGAGTTCTCCTTCTTGGGGCGCTACGAGTTCCAGTCCTTCGAGATCGAGGTTCCGATCACCCCGCGCGACGGGCGGCTGTCCGAGGCCGACCTGCCGGACCTGGTCGAGGCGTTCCACCGCATGCACGAGCGGATCTACTCGATCCGCACCGACGGCGACATCGTCGAATTCACCGCCTGGAAGCTGCGCGCAATCGGCAAGCGGCGGGGGCACGAGATCTCGCGCCGCAACACCCTGCCCGCGCAGGCCGGCCCGATCGTCGCCAAGGCCCGGCGCGCCGTCTATGACCAGCCCGCCCGCGCCATGGTCGAGGTGCCGGTCTACGAGCTGTCGACGCTGGGCCACGGGGCGCGGCTGTCCGGCCCCTGCCTGGTCGAGACGCCGACCTTCACCGCGTTCCTCAAGCAGGGGCACGACGGCGTGATGGACGCGTTCGGCAACATCAACGTCACTGTCGCCAAATCCCCGGAGAATCACGTATGTCCCTGACCGCCCCCAGCTTCGAGGCCGCCACCCGCCGCATCGACCCGTTCCTGATGTCGGTGCTCAAAAGCCGGTTCGAGGCGATCGTGCGCGAGATGGCGCTGGTCGTGCTGCGCACCAGCCGGTCGGCCGTGATCAAGAACGCGCGGGACTTCAGCTGCGCGATCCTGACGTACGACCACCAGCTTGTCTCGGTAGAGGATGCGCTTCCGATCCATGTCATGTCGATGGACATGGCGACGCGCCCGCTGAACGAATTGTTCGACGACGTCGCGCAGGGCGATATCTTCATCAACAACTGCCCCTACACCGGCGGCACGCACCATGCCGACCTGATCATGTCGATGCCGGTGTTCTACAAGGGCGAGCCGCTGTTCTGGGTCGTGGCCCTTTCGCACCATGCCGACACCGGCGCGCCGGCGCCCTCGACCTACCTGCCCTTCGCCGGCACGATCTTCGAGGAGGGGATGCACTTTCCCTGCGTGCGGCTGGCGCAGAACTACAAGGAACGCGCCGACATCCTGCGCATCGGGACGATGCGCAACCGGGTGCCCGAGCTGTGGCTGGGCGATGTCGCCGCGCAGAGCGGCGCGGTGCGCACCGCCGAGCGGCGCATCATCGACCTGCTCGACCGCTATGGCCGCGATACCGTCGTGAACTTCGTCGAGGATTGGTTCGACTATGGCCGCCGCTGCGCGAAGGCCGCGATCGCCGCCCTGCCCGCGGGAACCTGGGAATACACCACCACCCACGATCCCGTGCCGGGCGTCGCCGATGCGGGGATCCCGGTGCATGTCAAGGTGACGGTCGATCCGCAGGCCGGCGAGATCACCGTCGACGTGCGCGACAACATCGACAACGTGCCGGGGGGGCTGAACCTGTCGGCCAACACCTGCAACGGATCGTGCCGGACCGGCGTGTTCAACAACCTCGACGAGACGATCCCCCACAACGAGGGCGCCAAGTCTCAGATCAAGGTGCTGCTGCGCAACGGCTGCGCTATCGGGGCGCCGAAGTATCCGGTAGGCACCTCGGTCGCCACGACCAACGTCAACGACCGCCTGATAATCGCCGTCACCGCCGTGTTCTCCCGCATGGGCGCGCCCTATGGCCAGGCCGAGAGCGGGTCGCACCTGCCGGCGGGCACCGGCGTGATCTCGGGGTTCGACCCCTTCAAGCGCGGCAAGGGCTATGTCAACCAGTTGTTTGTCGCCTATGGCGGCGGCGGGGCGAACCACGGGCACGACGGCTGGCTCACCTATTGCGGGCCGGCCAATGGGGCGATGATCCAGCTTGATTCGGTCGAGATCGACGAATCGATGTACCCCATCGTGATCGAGCGCCGCGGCGTGGTGGCCGACAGCCAGGGTCTTGGCGAATACGAGGGCGCCCCGGGGATGGGCGGGGTCATCTATCCGCTCGACCATGACATGACGATCCTCTACGCCGCCGACGGCACCGCGAACCCGCCGAGCGGTGTGCTGGGCGGAACCGCGGCCAGGCCCTGCCACACGCACAGGATAGGCTCTGACGGCAGCGTCACGGTGCTGCCCGCCTTCTGCGAGGAGGTGGTGATCGCGGCCGGCACGCGGATCGCCTTCACCGCCTGCGGCGGCGGCGGCTATGGCGATCCCGCGCTACGCGATCCCGAACGGGTGGCCGCGACCGTCAACCGCGGTTGGCTGAGCCGCGATCTGGCGCGGTCGGCCTATCGGGTCGAGCTGGCCGAGACGGCGGAACCGGGCGTGCTGGCGGTCGATGCCCGGGCCACGGCCCGGCTGCGCGGCTGACCGATGACGCGGCGCCAGTCGATTCTGATGCTGATACCGGCCGTCGTGCTCTATGGCGGCATCTTTCCGGTGAACCGCATGGGGGCTGAGGCAGGCTGGCCCGCGATCGCCTTTGCGCGGGTCCCTGCGGTGCTGGGCGGGGTTGCACTGGTGTCGGCGGGCGCGCAGCTGCCGACCTCGACGCTGACGCTGGTGCTGTGCCTGTCGCCGATCCTGACGCTGACCATCGCGGCGGCGACAGGTTCGGAACGCTGCGACCGCCGGTTGCTGCTGGTGATGAGCGTGGCACTGCGCCAGCCGCCGGGGGCGGCTGCGGGATGAGCGGGAGGAACTGGATGGCAGACTATTTCAAGGGCGCGGCCTATCTCGACGGCGAGTTTATGCCGCGCGCCCCGGCGCGGATCCCGGTGACGCATTTTGGCTACCGGCGCTCGGGCGTCACCTATGACGTGGTCGGCGCCTGGGAGGGCAGCTTCTTTCGCCTCGACGACCACATCCTGCAGGCGAAGGCCGTATGAAGCGCGGTCAAGGCCAGGCGCAGCGCCGTGAAACCGGAGGAGTGAGCCAGATGATGACCGCACCCGAGACGATGACGGAACGGCGTGCCCGCCTGATGGGCCCAAACGTGCCGACGTTTTACCGCAGCCCCGTCCATCTGGTGCGGGGGCAGGGCGTGTGGCTGTGGGACGCCGCGGGCAAGCGCTACCTCGACTGCTACAACAACGTTCCCCATGTGGGACATTGCCACCCCCGCGTGGTGCAGGCCATCGCTGATCAAGCGGCGGTCCTGAACACGCACACCCGCTATCACCACGACCTTGTACTGGACTACATCGAGCGGCTGACGGGGCGGTTAGGGCATGGCATCAGCCAGGCGATCATGGTCTGCACCGGGTCCGAGGCGAATGACATCGCGCTGCGGATGGCGCAGGCGGTGACCGGCAAGACCGGGATCATCGCCACCGACAACACCTATCACGGCAACACGATGGCGGTCAGCCAGCTGTCCACCCGTCGCCCGCCGATCGGGGGACGCTGGCCCAATGTGCGCCTCGTGCCCGCGCCCGACAGCCTGCGTACGCCCGACCCGGATGGCGCGATCTTTGCCGGGCATGTGGCGCGCGCTATCGCCGAGCTTGAGGCCTCGGACTACGGGTTTTCCGGAATGCTGCTTTGCCCGGTCTTCGCGAACGAGGGCATCCCCACCGTGACGCAGGGTTTTCTCGATCTGGCGGTTGCGGCGGTGCGGGCCGCCGGAGGCGTCGTCATCGCCGACGAGGTGCAGCCCGGTTTCGGTAGGGCGGGGTCGCATTTCTGGGGCCACGACATGCTGGGTTTTGCGCCCGATGTCGTGACTGTGGGCAAACCTATGGCCAACGGTCATCCGGTGGGGGCCGTTCTTGCGCGGCCCGCCGTGATGGCGGCGTTCCGAGACTTATTCGGCTATTTCAACACGTTTGGTGGAAACCCCGTGTCGGCGGCGGCCTGCATGACGACGCTTTCGGTGATCGAGGACGAGGGGCTGATGGAGAACGCCGCCGCGGTGTCCCACTATGTCACCGATAGGCTGAAGGCGCTGCGCCATCCGCTTCTGGTCGAGGTGCGCAGTGCAGGCATGTCCTTTGCCGCCGAATTCGTGAAGGAGGACGGTACAACCCCGGCCAGCGACTTTGTCGCCGATCTGGTCGAGGCGATGGTGGCGCGCGGGTTTCTCATGAACCGCATCGGGCGGCATGGGCAATGTCTGAAAATCCGACCCCCCATGCCTTTCTCGGTCGAGAATGCCGACAGCCTGCTGGACAACCTCGAGGATACCCTTCTGACTCTGCAGGTGCCCGCGTGACCGAAGCAGAGGAGGCGGCTGACCGATGGGGCGGAAAGATCGCGCGTCTGATCGGGGCGCGCGAGAACGAGGTTTACGAGATGTCGCTCGGTTCTGCCCGCGCCGCGCTGCGCCTGCATCGTACGGCCTATCAGACTGCCGCTGCGATCCGCGCCGAGATTGACTGGTGCGCTGCCCTGTCCTGCGCCGGCCTGCCGGTGCCCGCAACGGTTGCGACCCCTTCGGGCGAACATCTGGTACAACTGTCGACGGGACGCCATGCCTCGGTCACCTCGTGGATCGAGGGTAGGCCGCTAGGGGCAGTTGGCGTGCCGTTGGCGCAGCCTGTCGCGCAGCAAGTCGACCTTTACTATGCGTTGGGCCGCCTGTTGGCGCAGATCCACAAACAGACCGACGCAAGCCCGCCCGTGCCGTTCCCGCGCCCGGCATGGGATGTAGAGGGGTTTACCGGGCACAATCCCGTTTGGGGCCGGTTCTGGGAGCACCCAGCGGCCAGCGCGACCGAGGCAGCAACCTTGCGGGCGGCGCGCGATTTCCTGCGCGAGCGGCTGCTGGAGGGCACTGACCTTGATCAGGGGCCGATCCATGCCGACGTGGTGCGCGAGAATGTGCTGGTGGATGGCCAGGCCGTCGTGCTGATCGACTTTGACGATTGCGGCACCGGGTTCCGCCTGTACGATCTGGGCACGGCGATGATCCAGAACGACTACGAACCGGCGCGGCAGGATCTGCGGGATGCGCTGGTTGAGGGTTATGCGACCCTGCGCCCCGCCGATGCGGCGACCGTTGATCTGATGACCCTGGCACGGGGCTGCGCTGCCGTGGGTTGGACGATTTCTCGGCTTGCGAAAGACCATCCCATTCACGCCCGATACATCGCCCTCGCGCTGCGCATCGCTAACCGGATCATGGAGTGAGCGGGGCCTGCCCTCCATGTCCGCGAGCGCGGCGACAGCGAAACCTAAGTTACCTAAAACCAACATCACCTGGATTCCGCGGAAGATGCCCTAAGTTTCCCCGTTCTGGTGTGGCCCTTTCATGTTGACCTTTGCGCGCCATTCTGGCCGATAGGAGGCGCATCAAACAGCGAACCATCCAAAATCGCCGCTTGAACAATCAGCGTCAAGCAGCATCGCGCTACGTCGCTCCGGACGCGGACCCCCTGCAGGCGCCTTTGTACAGCTGCTTCGGCAAGAACTACGACGTTGCGCGGCGCAACCGGCTACTGGCTGAAACCGTCGCGCAACTTGATCGCCATGCGGCGCGCTACATCCTGCAACGGAGCCACCAGACGGTTTCGCGCCTTTTCTTCGGACAGGGCACTGCGAAGATAGATCGCGTTGACCGCGCCGTACACATTGCCCTCGCTGATGATAGCGACCCCGATCCCGAAGAATTGGGAATCGTAAAATTGTCGCGAATAGGCCTCGTCCATCGTTGCATAGCCCTGAATTCGGATCTTTTCGAGTTTGGCCAACAGGGTTTGCGAGTCGCGGGCCGGTTCATTTTGCGGTGCCGGGTCACCTGCGGCGCGGGCAAGGAACTCGTTCCGCTGGTCCTCTGGACAGTTAGCTAGCCATGCCAGACCAAGGCTCGTCTGCAATACGGGCGCGCGGTATCCAGACGCGCGATAGAACAGCATCGGCTCGGCTTGACGCGAGGTCTCGACCACTAGCATGGCATCGTGGTCAAACAGCGCCACATCAGACGGCCAGCCGATTTGCTGACGAAATTGTGCGAGGTCGTTGGAAACGATGGCAGAAGCGACTTTGTGGCGGTCATAGCCCGTGCCCAGCGTCAGCGTTTTTCCTGTTGGGCGGTAGACCGGCTGTGGCGACCGCTCGCACAGCACATAGCCTGCATGGATCAATGTCTCCAGCATCCGCACAACGGTGGCCTTGTCGATGCCGGTGACCTGATGAATGCCGGCCACAGTGGAGTGACGGCCAAGCCTGTTGATCGCCGCCAGCACCTCAAGCACGCGCAGGGACGCGGTCACTGGCTTATATGAACTCATCCTTACTCCTTCCATGCTGCACCTGTGTGGCAATCAAGGCCTGCGCTT
>CAIYWM010000375.1 GCA_903929895.1 uncultured Alphaproteobacteria bacterium | reverse complement strand
CCGGCCACGAAGAGGGCGACTGCGGCGGCGGCGCTGGCCCAGCTGCGGGCCCGGAAGCCGCGCCGCGCGGCGCGCAGGTTGGCGATACGCAGGCGCGCGGGAACGGGCTCGGCGAACTTGGCGTCGAGGCGGCTGCGCAGGATCGCGCGCTGCCGGCGTTCGGCGGCGATCCGCTCGGCGAGTTCGGGATGGGCGGCCAGATGCGCTTCCACGGCGGCGAGGCGATCACCCTCCAGCCGGTCGTCGATGAAGGCCTGCAGCTCGCCTTCGCCGATTGGGAAATCCTTGGCGGTCATTTCACTCTCCGCAGGAGCGTTGCACGCCCCGTCTCCAATAGCCCGCGCAGCCGCTGCCGGCCGCGCGACAGCCGCGACATCACCGTGCCGATCGGCACGCCCATGACCTTCGCCGCATCGTCGTAGGAAAGATCCTCGACGCCGACCAGCAGCAGCAGCGACTTCTGCTCCTCCGGCAACTGGTCGAGCGTCGCCAGGATGTCCTGAACCTCGATGCCGCCTTCCTGCGCTGCGGCACTCGATGGCGTCGTCGCCTCGTCGAGTTCGACGTGGGCGCCGCGCCGTTGGCTTTGCCGCAGCGCCGAGACGTGCAGGTTGCGCTGGATGGTGAAGAGCCAGGCCCGGAGATCGCCATCGCTCCGGCGCAGCGTCCAGCGCGACAGCGCGCGTTCCAGCGTGTCCTGCACCAGGTCGTCGGCCGCATCGTGGTCGCGCACCAGCGCGTAGGCGTAGCGGCGCAGCGCCGGGATCAGCGGTTCGAGCAGGGCTTCCGCATCGGCCATCGGATCACTCTACAGGAGGAGGACGCCGGCCGAACGGGGGCCGGCGCCACTCCACCAACCTTACGCGTGGCGTTACTTGGCGACGTGCCAGGCGCCGTTCAGGAAGCCGTCGCCCGTCTTGTCGCCGGCCTTGGTGTCCTTGGCGAAGGCGTAGAGCGGCTTGCCCTTGTAGGCCCACTGCTTCAGCCCGTCGTCACGGGTGATGATCGTCCAGTCGCCCGAAGCCTTGGCGCCGTCGGCAACGAGGGCCGGCGGCCAGTTGGTCGCGCACGGGCCATTGCACACCGACTTGCCCGGCGTGGCGTCCTTGTCGAACGTGTAGAGCGTCATGCCGCTGGCGGTGACGAACATGCCGTCCTTCATCGCGGGCGGGGTCGCCGAGGAGGGGTCGGCAGCGAAGGCGGTGCCGGCGGCGAGAAGCGCCAGTGCGGCGGCGGTGGCGACGATCGATTTCAACATCTTCAACTCCATGCAGTTGTTGGTCTGCAGGGGAGAGACGCCGGGGACGGCCCGATTATTCCAGGCGGAGTTCTTTTTTCCGTCCGTGGCCCGGGCGGCGCGCTCAGCCGTTGCCGGTCGCACGGATCACGAGGTTGACCAGCCAGCCGACCGGCTCACTGAGGACCCAGCCGATGACATTGAGGTCCATGCCAAGCTGGTTGCCGATCAGCGGCAGGATGAAGATCAGCCCGAGCAGGATTGGCATGCCGTAGGGCTCGAGCCGCGCGAGCGGCAGCGCCAGCCTGTCGGGCAGCAGGCCGACCGCGACGCGCCCGCCGTCCAGCGGCGGCAGCGGGATCATGTTGAACACCGCGAGCAGGACGTTGATCAGGATCGCATTCTCGATGTTCTGGATCGACCAGCGCGCGGCGTCCGGCGGCAGGAGGATGGCGAGATGCGCCAGCAGGCCCGCCGCCAGGGCCATCAGGACGTTCGTGGCGGGGCCCGCGGCGGCGACCCACACCATGTCGCGCTTGGGATTGTTCAGCGCCCGGAAGTTCACCGGCACCGGCTTGGCGTAGCCGAACAGGAAGGGTGCGCGCAGGAAGATCAGCAGGCCCGGCAGCAGGATCGTGCCGACCGGGTCGATGTGCTTGAAGGGGTTGAGGGTCACGCGGCCGAGCTGCCACGCGGTCTTGTCGCCGAAGCGCAGCGCCACGAACCCGTGCGCGGCCTCGTGCAGCGTGATCGCGAGGAGGGCCGGGATCACCCAGGTGGAGATGGTGTAGATCGTCTCGCTCACGTGCAATCCACCTGTTGTCTCCGCTCTTGCTTGGTTTACGGTCCGGTCGATGATCGCAAGGCTGATGATCCTGCTGGCCTTACTGGCCGCAACGCCCGCGTTGGCCCAGCAGAACGTCCGCGTTCCCGTAGAGCAAGGGGGGCGCACGGTCCAGCTGTCGGCGCAGCTCTTCCGTCCGGCCCAGGCGACGGCGGCGGTTCCCGCGGTCGCGCTGTTCCACGGCTGCGGCGGGCCGGGACAAAACACGGCGCGCATGGCGGGGCTGCTCGCCTCCTGGGGCTATGCTGCGCTGGTGGTCGACAGTTTCTCGGCGCGCAGCCTCAAGGATGTCTGCGGCCGCAACTGGCCGACACAGGCCGCCGCCGAGGCGCGGGCCGGCGACATCGATGCGACGCTTGCCTGGCTTGCGATGCAGCCCGGCATCGACCCGCGGCGGCTCGCCTACATGGGCTATTCCTACGGCGGCGGCGTGGCGATGCTTCGGGCGCTGTCGGGCAAACCGGAAGACCGGACGCCCTCTGCGGCACGTGCCGTCGTGCTGGTCTATCCCGACTGCGCGCTGGCTGATGCGCTGGGGCCGCGCCTCGCGGTGCGGCAGCCCACGTTCTTTGCGATGGGCGCGCTCGACGACTGGACGCCGGTCTCGCAATGCCGGGCGGTGCTGGAGCGGGTCATGCGCGGCCGCGAACTGGTTGAAACGAAAGTTTACGAAAACGCTCATCACAGCTTCGATGCGCTGGGACTGCCGGTGCGCTATCTCGAAGGCGTTGGCAACCGCAGCAAGCCCGGCGGTTGCTGCGGCGCGCATTACGGCGCCCACGAACCGGCCTGGAAGCAGTTCGTGGTCGACGTGAAGGCGTTCCTGGAGAAGGCGTTGAAGCCGTAAGTGCGGGCCGGCGGAGCGGCATGCGTTCGACGTTTTGGATAGGCGGTCTGGTCGCCCTGGTCCTGCCGTTTGCGGCGGCGGACGCCCAGGAGGTTTCAGACGACGGCGTGCGCCATGTCGGCAAGGTCCACAACAGGCTGCGGGCTGCCGAGGCGCGCGAGCAGTATTTCCTTGAACAGCCCTTCGACGATGCCTCCCGGCGCTATGCCCAGGCCAAGCAGCAGATACAGGACACGACGGGCATTTTCTATTCGATGACCTCGTCGGTGCTGAGCCAGTGGGGGGCGCCGGGCAGCAACTACGGCGCGGTGCAGGCCCAGTTCTCGCCGGCGGTGAACTGGAACATGTTCGACGATCCCAGGATCGGCGCCGGCTCCTTCCAGTTCGCCTACCTGGCAACGCAATACTGGTCGGGTCAGACGGGCACCACCCTGCAGAACCGGCTGAGGCTCAACAGCCAGGTCAACGATTATTCGGACAACCAGCTCACCTTCGCGCAGGTGAGCTACACGCACGACTTTCCCGGCCACTTCGTGTCGCTGACGGTGGGTCAGTTTCCCTTTTCGAATTTCGACAGCAATGCCTATTCCAACAACGAGCAGGTCAACTTCATCGGCTATTCGCTGGCGCAGAACGGCAGCCAGAACTATTCGCAGGGCAGTCTCGGCGCCTACGTCCAGATCAACCCGACAGCGGAGCTGACCTTTGCCGCGGGCTTCCAGGATGCCAACAACGTCCTGGCCTCCAACTACATCCAGTTCAACACGGTGGGGCAGGGCCAGTATTCGTGGTTTCTGTACGGCGCCTGGTCACCGACGTTCGGCAAGCTCGGCAAGGGCAGCTACTCGCTGTTCTACTACAACCTGCCCAGTGTCGAGATGCAGCCGAAGGCCAGCTCGGGCCTCTCGTTCAGCGCTTCCCAGCCGCTCGGCGAGCAGTGGGGCCTGTTCCTGCGCGCCAACACGGTGTGGAACTCCAGCCAGTACATCCAGTCGTCGATCGCCGGCGGCGCGGTCTACAACAATCCGCTGGGTCGCGCGCCGCTGGACCAGATTGGCCTCGGGGTTGCCTGGAACAGGGTCAACCAGGCGCTCTATGCCGGCACGTTCGTGCAGCCCAGCGAGACCATGGTCGAACTCTACTGGTCCTGGTCGGTGAGACACCTCTTGATCACGCCCGACGTGCAGCTCTATTTCCAGCCGGCCCTGGCGCCGACGCAGCAGATGGCGGCGGTCTTCTCGCTGCGCGTGACGGTGCTGTTCTAGCTTTGGCGAGAGGCAGATGGAAAAGACGATCTGGCACTGCCACATCGCGATGTCGCTCGACGGCAAGATCGCGCGCGCCGATGGCTCGTTCGACTGGCTGGAGGATTACCCGCCGCAGGACTTCGGCTTCGACGCGCTGATGGCGGGCATCGATGCGATCCTGATGGGACGTGACACCTACGAGGTCACGCGCGGCTTCGGCGAGTGGCCGTATGGCGACAAGCCCACGATCGTCATGACCCATCGCCCGCTGCTCGATCCGCCGCGCGCCGTCGAGGCGCGCTCGGGCGAACTCGCGGTCGTGGCCGCCGAGCTGGAAGCGCGCGGCTATCGGCGGGTCTGGGTCGAGGGCGGTGCGCAGCTGATCCGCGGCATGATCGCTGCCGGCAAGCTGGACGTGCTCGAGATTGCGATCGTGCCGATCGTGCTGGGCGACGGCATCCCGCTCATTGCGCTCGGCACGCCGGAACTCAAGCTCACCTTGAAGTCCTGCGAACCGCGCAGAGGCGGCGCCTTGCATGTCGTCTACGAAGCGGCCCGATAGAACCATCTCCTGATTGAAGTGACGGGGCGAATGCCGGCGATTGTGCCGGCGGCGTTCGTGTGCTCAAATTCAGAGCCGTTTGCCACTTCGACTTTGTGTAACGAAGCGGACGGACCGCCACTCGATCGACGATTGCTGATGCTTTTCCCTGTTACCAGGCGAAGGAGCGGCCGTGACGACACCGAATGTTCTCATGATCTTCCCGCGCTTCAATCCGAACTCGTTCTGGAGCCTGCAGGCGGCGTGTGATCTCCACGGGGTGCGGTGTCCGGCGCCGCCTCTCGGTCTCATGACCCTGGCTGCGTTGCTGCCGCGCGACTGGAACATCAAGCTGGTAAACCGCAACGCCGAGGACCACCTCGACCCGGCCGACCTCGCTTGGGCGGACCTGGTCATGACCGGCGGGATGCTGCCGCAGCGCGTCGATTCGCTCGAGGTCATCCGGATGGCCCAGGCGCTGGGCAAGCCGGTGGTCGTCGGAGGGCCGGACGCCATGTCCAGTCCCGAACTCTTCGAGCATGCCGACTTCCTGGTGATCGGCGAGGCCGAGGGCGTGATCGGACAGTTCGTCGAGGCGTGGGAGTCGGGCGCCAGGACCGGGCGCTTCGAGGCGGAGAAGTTCACGACCGATATCACGAAGAGTCCGATCCCGCGCTTCGACCTGATCGATTTCAGCCACTACCTCTTCGTCGGCGTGCAGTTCTCGCGCGGCTGCCCGTTCAACTGCGAATTCTGCGACATCATCGAGCTGTTTGGCCGCATGCCCCGCTCCAAGACGGTGCCGCAGATGCTGGCCGAACTGCAGGCGCTGCACGATGCCGGCTATCGCGGCCATGTCGACTTCGTCGACGATAATCTCATCGGCAGCAAGAAGGCGCTGAAGCAGTTCCTCCCCGCGCTCGAGGCCTGGCAGAAGAGCACCGGCTATCCCTTCATGTTCTCGACCGAGGCCTCGATCAACCTGGCCGACGACGTCGAGCTCCTTGACATGCTGAAGCGGGCCAACTTCTTCGCCATCTTCGTGGGCATCGAGAGTCCCGACGCGGCAACGCTCGTTTCGACGCGCAAGAAGCAGAACACGCGCCGCAGCCTGGCCGAGAGCGTGCATAAGATCCATGCGGCGGGGATGATGGTGATCGCAGGCTTCATCGTGGGCTTCGACACCGAGGAACTTGGCGTGGCCGAGGCGATGATCGAGTGCATCGAAGCCACCTGTATCCCGGTCTGCATGGTCGGCCTTCTGACCGCCTTGCCCACCACGCAGCTGACCCACCGGCTGGAGAAGGAGGGCCGCCTGCTGGCCTTCGCTGATCAAGGGCTTGGCGATCAATGCACGGCGGGACTCAACTTCATCACCCGACGGCCTCGCGTCGACATCCTGAAAGACTACAAGGCGATTCTCGAAGCCGTGTACCGGCCGGGCGCCTACTTCGAGCGCGTCCGCCGGTCGGGCCTCAACCTGCGACGGCCCAGCCATCCGGTGACCGCTCGGCCGGTCGTCACGCCGCGAGACCGCAATACGCTCCTGCGTTTGATGTGGCGCATGACGGTCGTCCGGCCCTTCCTCGCGCGGCACTTCTGGCGGACCTTCGTCGACATTGTCCGCCATAACCCCGCCGCCCTGGAGGTCGTCGTGATCCAGCTCATGCTCTACCTGCACCTCGGACCGTTCTCGAAGTCGGTCGTTGCGGAGATCGACCGGCAGATCTCCGGGCTCGAGCGCGAACCGCCATCTCAGCCGCAGAAGCGCGACGCTGGCGTTCTGCAACGGGCCGTGTAACGTCGCGCGCTTCGTCGACTCCCGAGGCCTTCATGATCCGCAAAGCGACCAGCGCCGACCGTCCGCGCATTTCGGAAGTGCGCCTTGCCGTCCGCGAGAACCAGCTGAGCGCGGCCTCCGTGAGCAAGGTCGAGACGACGGCCAACTGGATCTTCGAGAACGCGACCTTCTGGGTCTGGGAGGAGGCAGGGGCGGTGCAGGGCTTCTCTGTCGCCGATCCGCGCGACGGCACCATCTTCGGGCTCTTCGTTCACCCGGATTACGAGGGCCGCGGCCTCGGTCGCGCGCTGCTGCCGCTGGCCTGCGAGGATCTGCGGGTCGCGGGCTTTGCCGTGGCGACACTCACCACCGGACCCGGCACGCGGGCCGAGCGCTTCTACCGGGAAAACGGTTGGGAAGAGACAGGGCGTCAGGACGACGGCGAGATCATCTTCCGGAAGTCTCTGTAACGGCGCGTCGCAGCGCTGCACGCGCCAGAAGCCGCGTCGAATCGAGCGTCGGCAAGGGCGAGTTGCCGTCGTTCATGATCAGCGGGATCTCGGTGCAGCCCAGCACGACGGCGTCGCAGCCCTGTTGTTTCATACGGCCCATCACGCGCTGGAAGGTGGCGATGCCTTGCGGCGTGAAGCGGCTCTGCACCAGCTCGTCCATGATGATGCGGCTGATTTCGTCGCGTTCGGCCTCGGTCGGCCGCAGCCAAGCAAGCCCTTCGGCGTCGATCTTCTCCGGATAGACCTCGCTGTCGACCAGCCAGCGCGTGCCAGTGAGGCCGAGCTTCCGGTAGCCGCGCGCCGCCGCTTCGGCGGTCACCACCTCGGCGATGTGCAGCCAGGGCAGGGGCGAGTGCGGCAGTACGTGGCTCATCGCCTGGTGGATGGTGTTGTCGGGGCAGATCAGGAAATCCGCGCCCGCTCGTGCGAGCTTGTGTGCCGACGACAGCATCAGCTCGGCCACGCCGGCGCGGTCGCCGCGATCGAGGCGCTCGACATAGTCGGCCAGCGAATGGGTGTGCAGCGAGACTTCCGGATGGGCGTGCGGACCCAGGAGGCCCGCGCCCTCGACGCAGATGGTCTTGTAGCAGAGCGCTGCGCCCTCGGCGGAGCAGGCGACAATGCCGATATGGTACGGCATCGATCAGCCCTTGGCGCGCGGATGGGCGGCGCGATAGACGGCGGCGAGGCGCGTGGCGTCCACGTCGGTGTAGCGCTGGGTCGTCGAGAGCGACGCGTGGCCCAGCAGCTCCTGGATGGTGCGCAGGTCGCCGCCGGCGCCCAGCAGGTGGGTGGCGAAGGAGTGGCGCAGCGCATGCGGCGTCACGCTTTCGGCGAGGCCGAGATCGCGGCGGATCTCGCGCACCCGCTTCTGCACGATGGCCGGATCGAGCGCGCCGCCGCGCGCGCCCATGAAGATGCGATCCGAGGGTTTCGCCGCCGCGAGCCACGGGCAGGCGTCGCGATACTTCCGGAGCGCCTGCAGTGCCTGCGGCAGCAGCGGCACCAGCCTTGTCTTGTTGCCCTTGCCGGTGACGGCGAGCGTGTCACGGCCGCTCTTCAGGAGGTCGTCGACCTCCGCCCTGGTGAGCGACAGCGCCTCACCGATGCGCAGGCCCGCGCCATACAGGAGGATCAGCACCGCGGCGTCGCGCAGGTCGATCCACGGCGCGCGCTCCTGGTCGGGTTCGGCCGCGAGCAGATCCTCCATGTCGCGCTCGCTCAGCGCCTTCGGTACGGAGCGCGGCAGCTTGGGCGTCTGGATGGTGCCAATGCTCGCGTTGTGGGCGAGCTTGTTCTTGTCGAGGAAGCGGAAGAAGGAGCGCACCGAGGAGAAGGCGCGGGCCGTCGAGGAGCGCGCCATCCCCTGGCGCGAGCGTTCGGCCAGCCAGGCGCGGAACTCTGCGGGCTTCAGCCGGGCGAGCGCCTCGAGCGTCGGCGTCTCGCCGAGATAGGTCGCCATGAAGCCGAGGAAGGTTGCGACGTCGTGCTCGTAGGCGATGAGCGTGTGGTCGGCGAGCCGGCGCTCGCTCTTCAGCCAGTCGCGCCACGCCGCCAGTGCGTCTGCGACACTCACGACGATGCTACTCGGGCAGGTCGAGCCAGGCGCGGATCGTGTTCTCCAGCACCTTCGACAGGAAGAACAGCAGCTCGGTCGCCATCTCCGGCCCAAAGGCCTCGGGATCGCGCGCGCCGAAGCACATGACGCCGTCGGGTGAACCCGACGAGACCTGCAGGCGCATCAGCACGTCGGACTTCACGAAGCGCGCGACGTCACCGAAGAACGCTTCCTCGCCCACGATGCTGGAGCGCAGGCGGGCATGCTTGTCCGGCCCTATGGCGGCATCGATGGCGCCCGGCGCCAGAACGTAGACGCCGCGCACCGGCACGCGCTTGGGGGCGTCGGCATTGGCCTCGATCGCCAGCGTGATGAAGTCGACGTCGAGCAGCTCGGGCAGCTCGTGCGTCACGACGTGGATCATCTTCTCGAAGGTCGTCGCCTGGATGATGCTGATGACCGCCGCCTGGATGCGGTTCTGGACGATCTGGTTCTGCTTGGAGTTGGCGATGATCTCGGTGCGCTCGACCTTGAGCTTCTCGATCTCGCCGCGCAGCCGCTTCAGGATCGCCTGCTGCATGTCGATGACGCCCGGGCCCTGGACGCGCGGCGTGATGCCCATTTCGGCCGCCAGCTCGCCATGCTTGTCGAAGAAATCGAGATGGGCCTTGAGATAGGCCACGACGTCGTCGGCGGTGATCAGCTTCACCTGCCGGCCGGAGCCGTCGGGCGCCGGAATCGTCCCGTCATTGGCCATGCGCCCGTCTCCGGGTCAGAGGATCGACTGGCCGGTCTTGGCCCAGTCGTCGAGGAAGGCCTTGAGGCCATTGTCGGTCAACGTGTGCTTGAAGAGCTGGCGCAGCACGTTGGGCGGCAGGGTGCCGACATGGGCGCCGAGCTTGGCGGCGGCGATCACGTGCTGGGTATGGCGGATCGAGGCCACGAGGACCTCGGTCTTGAAGTGCGGATACTGGCGGTAGATCGTCATGATCTCGCCGATCAGATGCATGCCGTCCTGGCCGATATCGTCGAGGCGGCCGACGAAGGGCGATACGAACGTGGCGCCGGCCATGGCTGCCAGCAGCGCCTGCGCCGCCGAGAAGCAGAGGGTGACGTTCACCATCGTGCCTTCGGAGGTCAGCACCTTGCAGGTCTTGAGACCGTCCGGCGTCAGCGGGACCTTCACGGTGACGTTCTTCGCCAGCTTGGCGAGCTTGCGGCCTTCCTCGAGCATCGTCTTGTGATCGGTCGCGACGGTTTCGGCGCTGACCGGGCCGGGGACGATGGCGCAGATCTCCTTGATGACGTCGAGCATCTGGCGGCCGGACTTGGCGATCAGCGAGGGGTTGGTCGTCACGCCGTCGAGCAGGCCGGAGGCCGCGAGATCCGTGATATCGGCAACATCGGCGGTATCGACGAAGAACTTCATATAAACTACCCCAATGGCCAGTGGTTCGGACTCGCCTGTTACCACAATTTCTAGCGATTCCCCTTCAGAGCCACAAGCCAAGGGGACCGCGTCGTCGCGTCTCGAACCGGTGGAAAACACGATCAAGGTCCTGCTGCCGCTGCCGCTCGGCGATGCCTACGACTATCGAGTCCCGGAAGGGATGGCGGTGGTGCCGGGACATTTCGTCGTGGTGCCGCTCGGCAAGCGCGAAACCATCGGCGTCGTCTGGGGCGCGGGCACGGGTGACGTCGCGCCGGAGAAGTTGCGCGACGTGATCGCGGTCCTTCCCGCCTTGCCGATGGCCGATGCGATGCGCCGCTTCGTCGACTGGGTCTCGGCCTACACGCTGATGCCTGCAGGTGCCGTGCTGCGCATGGCAATGAGCGTGCCCTCGGCGCTCGAGGCGCCCAAGACCGAACTGGTCTATCGCCCGGCCGCGCCGACCGACGACACGCCCCTGAAGCTCACGGCCGCGCGCCGTCGCGTGCTGGAGCAGTTGAAGGACGGGCCGTCGATGACCGTTTCGGAGCTGGCGCATCTCGCAGGCGTCGGCGCGTCGGTCGTGAAGAGCATGGCATCGCTTGGATTGCTGGACGCCGAAGAGCGCATCGTCCGTCGATCCTTTCCGCAACCCGACGGGCTGCATGCAGGGCCGACCCTGTCGCCGGCCCAGAAGATTGCCGCCGACGGGCTGGTGGAAAAGGTGAAGGCCCACGCTTTCTCGGCGACCCTGCTCGACGGCGTTCCGGGCGCGGGCAAGACGGAAGTGTATTTCGAAGCGATTGCCGCCTGTCTGGCCGCCGGTCGTCAGGTGCTTGTGCTCCTGCCCGAGATCGCGCTGACGGCGCAGTGGCTGAAGCGCTTCGAGGACCGTTTCGGCGCGCAGCCCTCGCCCTGGCATTCCGGCCTGACCAGCCTGGAGCGCCGCGAGACCTGGCGCGCCATCGCCGAGGGAAGGGTGGGGGTCGTGGTTGGTGCACGCTCCGCGCTGTTCCTGCCCTTCGCCGCTCTCGGCCTGATCGTGGTCGACGAGGAGCACGACAGCTCGTTCAAGCAGGACGAGGGCGTCGTCTACAATGCGCGCGACATGGCGGTGGTGCGCGCGCGGCTGGCGTCTGCACCGATCGTGCTGGCATCGGCGACACCGTCGCTCGAGAGCGTCGTCAACGTGAAGAGCGGCCGTTACGGCGAAGTGCACCTGCCGGGCCGTCACGGCGGACATCGGCTGGCGGCCCTGAAGGCCATCGACCTGCGGCGCGATTCCCCGTCGCGCGGGCGCTGGTTGTCGCCGCCGGTCGTCGAGGCCATGAAGGAGACGCTGGCGGCCGGCGAGCAGACGCTGCTGTTCCTCAATCGCCGCGGCTACGCGCCGATCACGCTGTGCCGGGCCTGCGGCTCGGGGCTCGAATGTCCGCAATGCTCGGCCTGGCTGGTCGAGCACCGGTTCCGCCGCACCCTGGTCTGCCATCATTGCGGCTATTCCGAACCGCCGGCCCATACCTGCCGGCACTGCGGCGCAGTCGACCAGTTCGTCGCCTGTGGTCCCGGTGTCGAACGTTTGGCCGAAGAGGCGCTGGAGCTCTTTCCCGAGGCGCGACTGGAGCTCTTCACCTCGGACAGCCTGATGAGCCGCGACGAGGCGTCGGCGGCGGTCGATCGCATGGAGAAGGGCGAAATCGACATCCTGATCGGCACGCAGATGGCGGCGAAGGGCCACCATTTCCCGAATCTGACCCTGGTGGCGGTGATCGATGCCGATCTCGGCCTGAACGGTGGTGATCTGCGTGCTGCCGAACGGACCTTCCAGCTCCTCTATCAGGTTGCGGGCCGCGCCGGCCGTGACGGGCGGCCGGGCCGGGCGCTGATCCAGACGCACAATCCGGAGCACCCGGTGATGCAGGCGCTGGTCTCGGGAGATCGCGACCGCTTCGTCGAGGTCGAGCTCCAGGACCGTGCCCTGGCCGGCATGCCGCCTTATGGTCGGCTGGCCTCCCTGATCATTTCCGGGCCGGACCCCGTGGCCGTCGACAATGTCTGCGCCGCGCTGGCCCGTCACGCCCCGCACCAGGAGGGCGTCACCGTCCTGGGGCCGTCGGTCGCACCACTTGCCCTGTTGCGCGGCCGGCACCGGCGGCGCTTCCTGCTCAAGGCCGCCCGCGACACCGCCGTACAGCCCTTGTTGCACGCCTGGCTTGAGAGGATCGGCTTGCCGGGTTCGGTCCGGCTGCAGGTCGATGTCGACCCCTATTCCTTCCTCTGAGACCCCCGCGCCGAAAAACCGCTGTAGAACAGTGCTTTGCCGACGTTGCGCCGGGAAATGCAGCATGGTAGCAACGCGCGCTTTTCCGGGGTGGGGCGGCAAGCGACGCGGAGCGTTCTGCTGAAGAAAAGCGTGTAATTCCAATGGCTTGCCGGCCGTGTTCTGCGGCAGGGGAGAGGCTCTCGACGTGACCACCGCAACCACCGGCGTTGCCGGACGCTACGCCAGCGCCCTTTTTGAGCTCGCGGACGGCGCCAAGTCCCTCGATCAGGTCGCGCAGGACCTCGCCACCTTTCGCAAGATGGTCGCCGAGAGCACGGATCTCGCCCGGCTCATCGCCAGCCCGGTCATTCCGCGCGCCCTGCAGGGCAAGGCTCTGCTCGCCGTCCTCGACGCCGCCGGCATCTCCGGTTTGACCCGTAATTTCGTCGGTACCGTGGCGGCCAACGGCCGAGCCCGCGACCTGCCGGCGATGGCCTCGGCGTTCCTCGCCGAACTCGCCGCCCGCCGTGGCGAGACCACCGCGACGGTCACCTCTGCCGTTCCGCTTTCGCCCGCCCAGCTGCAGCAGCTCAGCGATTCGCTGCGCTCGGTGCTGGGCAGTAACAAGGTTTCCATCGACGCGCGCGTCGAACCCGACATTCTCGGCGGTCTCGTCGTGAAGGTCGGCTCGCGCCTGTTCGATTCGTCCGTCCGCAGCAAGCTGCAGCGCTTGCAGCTTGCCATGAAGGGAGTTGCCTAAATGGATATCCGTGCCGCCGAAATCTCGGCCATTCTGAAGCAGCAGATCGCCAACTTCGGCACCGAGGCCGAAGTGGCCGAGGTCGGCCAGGTTCTCTCCGTCGGTGACGGCATCGCGCGCGTCTATGGCCTCGACAGCGTCAAGGCCGGCGAGATGGTCGAGTTCCCCGGCGGCATCAAGGGCATGGCGCTGAACCTCGAGAGCGACAATGTCGGCGTCGTGATCTTCGGCGAAGATCGCACCATCAAGGAAGGCGATACGGTCAAGCGCACCGGAACCATCGTCGACGTGCCGGTGGGCAAGGGCCTCCTCGGCCGCGTGGTCGACGGTCTCGGCAACCCGATCGACGGCAAGGGACCGCTGGCCACACCCGAGCGCCGTCTCGTCGAGGTCAAGGCTCCCGGCATCATCCCGCGCAAGTCGGTGAACGAGCCGATGCAGACCGGCCTCAAGGCCGTCGACTCGCTGGTCCCGGTCGGCCGCGGCCAGCGCGAGCTGATCATCGGCGACCGCCAGACCGGCAAGACCGCCGTCGCGATCGACACGTTCCTGAACCAGAAGGGCATCAACAAGGGCACCGACGAGAGCCGCAAGCTCTACT
>CAIYWM010000374.1 GCA_903929895.1 uncultured Alphaproteobacteria bacterium | reverse complement strand
GGTGTCGCTCTCGTCGCGCTCGCCAGTGCGCAGCTGGCGCGCCAGTTCGCGGTTCAACTCTTCGAGCGGGGCCTCGTGGCCGAGTAGCCCGACCAGACGCTCGTGCTCGCGTGCATCGGCGGCCGGTCCGAGGCGCACCTCGCGTTCGAGGATGGCGAGCGAGTTCACGGCGACCCGCATCTGGAAGCCGAGGCGGGGCTCGGTGCGATCAAGCGCCGGCGTTGCCTCCTCGCGCAGAAAGTCGGCGATGGCGCCTAAAAGTTCGGCGGCGGTGGGGCGGTCCTGGGCCACGATCAGGCTCCCTGCTTCAGCAGTTGCAACAGGTCGACTTCGGTCTCGACGGCGCGCCGTCCGATCGAGGCATGCTCCATCGACCTGATCGATCCCGAGAGGTGCTTCCAGGCCTGGTTGAGACAGATGATGCCCCAGTGGACGGTGCCGAAGACTTCCCACCAGTGGGCGCGAACCGGATCGACTGTGCCGCCGCCGGCGCGCTCGTAGGCGGCCCACAATTCCTCGCGGCTGCCGAAGCCGCCCGCCGGCCTGTCGATCGCGCCGAAGCGCCAGCTCTTCACGCAGAGCCAGCCCAGATCCTCCACCGGGTCGCCGAGATGGGCGAGTTCCCAGTCGAGGATCGTCGTCACGCCCGTCTCGTCGACCAGATAATTGCCGGTGCGATAGTCGCCATGGACCAGCACCGGCCGGGCGAGCGGCGCGGGCTTGCGCCGGTCGAGCCAGGACAGGGCCAGTTCGAACACCGGCTGCGGCTGATCCAGCGCATCGAGCGAGCGGCGAAGCTCGGCGATATGGTCGGCCGCCTCGCGCCGCACGAGAGGCGGCAGGGTGGCGGGATCGGTCGCATGGATGCGCGCCAGGATCTCGCCGAGCTGGCCCGCGATCCTGCCGCGCGCCGCCTCATAGGGCGGATCGCGCAGCAGCTTGCGGGCGATGGCAATGCCGCCGACCCGGCGCATCACATAGGCCTCGCCCAGCCCGTCCTGCGGCGTGAGCTCGAACAACGGCTCGGGCGCGAGCACGCCGGCCGCATGGGCCGCGCGCAGCACCCGGAATTCGGTCGCGCGGTCGACGGCGATGGCGCGTTCGCGCTCGGTCTTGCCCTGGGCCGGCGGGTCGCGGCGCAGGATGAGTGCGTGGCGCTCGCCGTTCACCACGGCGTCGAAGCTCCAGGTCTGGCGCGAGGCGCCGCCTGACTGGCGGGACAGGGCTTCGATGGTCGCCGGGGCCCCGAAATGGCGGCGGGTCGCTTCGCGGAGGACGCGAGCGACGGTTTCTGTTTCAGTCGACGTGTGAACGCTCATTTACCGGGACTGTGGCACAGGCTCCGCCGCATGGTAAGAGGACCGCGCCAACAGGGGAGATCAGCAAAGTGTCGAGTGCCTTCGCCGCGATGAACGGCCTGTTCCTGGAAGACCTCAAGCCCGGCATGTCGGCGATGTTCGGCAAGACCGTTACCGACGCCGACATCGTGGCCTTCGCCGGCGTGTCCGGCGACACCAACCCGATCCACCTGCACGATGGCTTCGCCCGCACCACGCGTTTCGGCCAGCGCATTGCGCACGGCATGCTGAGCGGCAGCTTCATCTCGACCGTGATCGGCACCAAGCTGCCGGGACCGGGTGCGGTCTATATTTCCCAGACCATGAACTTCATGGCGCCGGTCCTGGTCGGCGAGACGATCACCGCCGTCGCGACCATCACCGCCATCGACGAGAAGCGCCGCCGCGTCACGCTGAAGACCCAGTGCCTGAACGGCGACAAGGTGGTGATCGACGGCGAGGCCGTCGTGCTGGTGCCGCGGCGCGACGCGGCCTGAGCGGATCGCATGGTTCCGGTGTTCGACGACTGGCGTTCGGTGCCGCCCGAGTGGACGGGCGGCGTGGTGGCGCTCGGCAACTTCGACGGGGTGCATCACGGCCACCAGGCGCTGCTCGCGCATGCGCGGGATAAGGCCGGGGAACTCGGCGTGCCGCTGCTTGCCTTCACCTTCGAGCCGCACCCGCGCGGCTTCTTCGTGCCCGACACCGGGCCGTTCCGGCTGACCCTGGCGCCGGCCAAGACGCGGCTGCTGGCCGAGCATGGCGTGAAGGCGGTGCTGGCACAGCACTTCGATGCGGCGTTCGCGGCCCTGCCGGCGGCCTCGTTCATCGAGGATGTGCTCGTGAAGGGGCTGCGGGCGCGCCATGTCGTGTGCGGCTACGACTTCACCTTCGGCACCCGCCGCAGCGGCAACGTCGAGATGCTGCGGGCCGAGGGCAGGGCGCGCGGCTTCGAGGTCTCGGTGCTCGATCCGGTGACGCATGAAGGCGAGATCTATTCATCGACCCGCATCCGCGAGTCGCTGCGCCACGGCTGGGCCCGCGAGGCCGCCAGCCTGCTGGGGCATCAATGGGAGATCGAGGGCAAGGTCGAACTGGGCGACCAGCGCGGCCGCACCATCGGATTCCCGACCGCCAACGTGGCGCTCGGAGAGCATCTGCGCCCGCGTTTCGGCGTCTATGCGCTGCGGGCCCTGGTCGACGGCACCTGGCGCAACGGCGTCGCCAACCTCGGCAAGCGCCCGACCTTCGGCAAGCTGCAGGAGAATTTCGAGGTCCACCTGTTCGACTTCACGGGCGACCTCTATGGAAAGGTCCTGCGGGTCGCGCTGGTCGATTTCATCCGTGCCGAAATGAAGTTCTCCGGCCTCGACCAGCTCAAGGCCCAGATCGCGGCCGACGGGGAGCGCGCGCGCTCTATCCTCGCGGCCTGAGCAGACCTTCGAGAAAAAGATCGAGCGCGGCGTCCATCGCCGCGAGCGCCTCTCCCGAAGACGCGACACCCCATTGCGGCAGGTGGCCGTCGATGCGCATGCGCGCCAGTCCATAGACGAAGGCGCGTGCGGCGAGCGTCGCGCCGGCGGGCGCGCCCGCCGCATCGAGCAGGCGGCCCATCAGCGCCTGGATATCCTCGTTCTCGCGCTGCATCGACGGCGAGCTCTCGTAATCGATCAGGCCGCGGTTGGAGACGACGGCGAAGTGGGTCGGATTGTCGGAGGCCCACTGGAGATAGGCGCGGCCGATCACCCTTAGCTGGACGAGCGGAGTCTCGGTGGTGACCTGCTCGACCGCCGCGAGGACTGCCGCATGCAGCCGGTGGGTTGCCTCCTCGGCCACGGCCGTCATGAGCACTGTCCGGTTGGGGAAGTGGCGGAACGGCGCCCCTGATGAGACTCCGGCGCGTCGTGCCGCTTCGCGCACGGTAACGGCCTCCGGCCCGCCTTCCTCGACCAGCCGCAGAGTCGCTTCGATCAACGCCGCGCGCAGCGTGCCGTGGTGATAGGTGCGGCTCGGCTTCTTCTTCGCTTTTGCAACGGGGCGTCTGGCCATTGCGGCCAAGGCTAGCATCACGGGCATGTGAATGTAAGCAGTGCGTACACTGCATTGACCGATGTCGGGACTGTAAAGTAAGCAATGCTTACATTATGGAGAGATGCCATGACGAAGACCCGGTTGCTTGAAGGCTGGCCCTTGCTGGGCCTGTTGTCCCTGATTCTGTTGGCGATTTCCGGTCTCTGCCTCGCAAGCGTCGCGTACGACGTCGCGGGCGTGAGGATGGTGATCCGGATCACCGCGCGTACCTCGCTCGTACTGTTCGCCTTGGCGTTCAGCGCGCAGGCGATGCTGACGCTGTGGCCCTCAGCGCTGACGCGCTGGCAACGCCGCAACCGCCGTCAGCTGGGCCTGGCCTTTGCCGTCTCGCACACGATCCACGCAGCAGCGATCCTGGCCTTCGCCCGGATGGACCCGCAGGCGTTCCACGAACATGTGATGCCGGGGACGCTGGTGAGCGGCGGCATCGCCTATGCCTTCATTGTCGCGATGGCGGCCACCTCGTTCGACCGAACGGCTGCCTGGATGGGGCCGGCGGCCTGGCGGACGCTGCATTGGCTGGGTGGCTATTATCTCTGGGTGTCGTTCGTCGTGACCAACGGCAAGCGGATCGGTCAGAGCCCGCTCTATGCCCTCCCGGTGGTCCTGATGTTGGTCATCCTGCTTCTCAGGATTGCCGCGCGACGCCGTACGAGGTTGCTGTCGACCCCGGCCTGACGATACCCGACCGGGGCGGGCGGAGGCAGCCGCCTGGAACTGGCGGTCGGGCGCTCCTTGACCCCCCCGACCCCCATCCCTAGATTGCGCGCCCTATGTTCACCAGGGCTTTCCAGGAGCGAATTACCCGCCCGGTCCGCTGACCGCGGCCGGGTCGTCATGCCTGCCAGCGGCCACCCTGCGGGTGGCTGGAATTTGCTCTCTCCTGCGCCGAGTTTCCTGTGACAACTGATTATAAAACCAGCGTTTTCCTGCCGAAGACCGACTTTCCCATGCGTGCGGGCCTGCCGAAGAAGGAGCCCGAGCTCCTGAAGCGCTGGGCCGACATGAAGCTGTGGGACAGGCTTCGGACCGAGAGCAAGGGTCGCCCGAAGTTCGTGCTGCACGACGGACCTCCCTACGCCAACGGCAACCTGCATATCGGTCACGCGCTCAACAAGATCCTGAAGGACCTCGTCAGCCGCACCCAGCAGATGCTGGGCAAGGACAGCCACTATGTCCCGGGCTGGGACTGCCACGGCCTGCCGATCGAGTGGAAGATCGAGGAGCAGTACCGCGCCAAGAAGCAGGACAAGGACCAGGTCCCGATCGTCGAGTTCCGGCGCGAGTGCCGGGCCTTCGCCGATCACTGGATCACGGTCCAGCGCGAGGAGTTCAAGCGCCTCGGCGTCGACGGTGACTGGGACAATTACTACTCGACGATGAAGTACGAGTCCGAGGCGGTCATCGTGAGGGAACTGGGCAAGTTCCTGCTCAACGGCGGCCTCTACAAGGGCTCGAAGGCGGTGCTGTGGTCGGTGGTCGAGAAGACCGCGCTGGCCGAAGCCGAGATCGAATATCACGATCACACGTCGGACACGATCCACGTCCGCTTTCCGGTCGTGAAGTCGAAGGACGGCAAGCTCGACGGCGCCGCCATCGTGATCTGGACGACCACGCCCTGGACCATGCCGGGCAACCGGGCGCTGGCCTACGGCCGCGACATCGCCTACGCGCTGGTCGAAGTCGCCGCCGTCGCCGAGGGCAGCAAGGCGAAGGTGGGCGAGAGACTGGTGCTCGCGCGCGACCTGGTCGATGCGATTGCCGAGGAGACGAAGTTCACGCC
>CAIYWM010000373.1 GCA_903929895.1 uncultured Alphaproteobacteria bacterium | reverse complement strand
CTCACTTACGGGCGAATGAACTGCTTCTGCTCGTCATTGTTGCGGCGCTTGCAGGGTGCCGGGACGATTTCAGTCGGTGACGGGCGTTACCGGTGGGGTCGCCTTGGAACCCCGGCCCGGGACGAGCATTGCATTTGTTCTGCAATCCAGTCCGAGGAGGTTCAAATGCGCTCGATCTTCACCGTGCCCGCCGTGCTTTTCCTTTCGGTCGGCCTCGCGTTCCCGGCTCTGGCCAAGGACCGCCCCATCACCGACCAGGAGCGCGCGAAGCTCGCGGAGGCCGTCAAGGCGGCGGGCTGCACCGGCGGCAAGATGGAGTTCGACGACGACAAGGCCACGGCGCACCCCGTCGGCAAGTTCGAGGTCGATGACGCGATGTGCGGAAACCAGAAGCACGATCTTGTCTTCGACACGGACTTCAAGATGCTATCGAAGAAGACCGACTGACGGCGTTTGCCTCAGCCCGGCGGCTCCTCTGGCCGCCAGGCTGAGGCGGCTTCCCGGGCGATGCGATTGAAATTGCGCACCAGGGCAGAGGCGTTTCCAGTCCGCCATACCGCCACCACCGGCAGCGGTGCGGGCCTGTCTGCGACCGTAAGGCAGCGCAGGCCGGGCATATTGAAGCTCGTCACCGTCGACGGCGACAGCGCAACTCCCAGGCCCGCCCCGACGAAACTCGCGACGGTGTGAATTTGATCGGCATATTGCGCGATGCGGGGCTCGAACCCGGCCCGCCGGCACATCTCCATCACGCGTGCGTGGATCAGCGGCGAGCCGGCGCGGGAGTACATGACGAACGGTTCGGCGGCGAGCTGTCGGATGGTGGTCGTCCTGCGCCGGGCGAGGGGATGATCCGCCGGGACGAGCGCGAGGAATGGCTCCCGGATCAGCGTCACCATCTGCAGGGCCCGACTGCTGATCGGCGGACGCAGCAGGCCGACATCGATGATGCCGTTCTCGAGGCTTTTCACCTGGTTCGGGTTGCTCATCTCGCGCAGCTCGAGTTCGACGTCGGGATAGGCGGCGCGAAACCGAACGACGATGCCCGGAAGAATCGTGAAAGGTGTGGAGCGCACGAAGCCGATGACGAGCCTGCCGGTTTCGCCGGTTCCGAGGCGTCGTACGTCGGCTTCGGCCTGTTCGGCGCCGTCCAGAAGGCGACGCGCCCTCTCGTAGAGCAGCAGTCCCGCCTCCGTGACTTCAAATTTCTTCTGGCTCCTGTGGAGCAGAACGACCCCCAGTTCGCGTTCTAGTTTCTGGATCTGGCGGGTGAGGGGAGGTTGGGCGATGCCCAGCGAAACGGCTGCCCGCCCGAAATGACCTTCGCGCACCACGGCGCTGAAATATCGAAGCGTCCTCAGGTCCATGCTTGATACCATAATGGTATCAGGGCGCTCTGCCAACGATATTGGACGTATTGTCCGAATGGGGGCAACGTCGGGTTGCACATCGCCTCGAACTGCAAGAGTACGTCGGCGGCGTGTGGGAGCCGGTATGCGACGGTCGGTCCCTTGGACGTGGTCCGGCAAGCGTTGTCGAGCGTATCAGAAGCCTGGGTATGAGTTCGATGAGAGCTCGCCGATCGGGCTTACCGGCCTGTGAACATTGTGGAAGAGAAGATAGATGGCCAAATCACATCCCGTCGATGCGCATGTCGGTGTTCGCATGCGTCAGCGGCGCACGCTGCTCGGCATGAGCCAGACCAAGCTGGGCGAAGCCGTAGGCCTCACTTTCCAGCAGGTGCAGAAGTACGAACGCGGCTCGAACCGCGTGGGTTCGAGCCGGCTTTACGAATTCTCCAAGGCCCTCGACGTGCCTGTCTCCTACTTCTTCGACGAGATGCCGGGGAACGCCCTCTCAGGCCGCCCGATGGCAGCGAAGGTGAAAAGAGGTACTGGCTTCGGCGAGGCGGGAACCCCCTTCGCGACCGAGAAGGACCCGCTGATCAAGCGCGAGACGCTGCAGCTCGTGCGGGCCTACTACAAGATCCAGGACGAGCCCGTGCGCCGGCGCATCTACGAGCTGGTTAAGAGCATGGGCGAGGCCAGCCACGCCGGCCGCCCAGCGAAGAAGAAGTAGTTCGGCCAGTCGAGCGTCCTCTCCCTGT
>CAIYWM010000372.1 GCA_903929895.1 uncultured Alphaproteobacteria bacterium | reverse complement strand
TGCGCTGGCTGGAAACGGTCGCCATGGGCATCGTCGTCTATCAGCAGACCGGCTCCGCCCTGGTCGTCGCCATGATCACTATGCTCCGCCTGGTCCCGATGGGCCTGTTCGGCGCCTTCCTCGGGGCCTTCGCCGAACGGTTCGACCGCCGCCTGACGCTGGCCGGCATCGTCGGCCTCATGATGGTCACCTCGGCCTTGCTCTCCGTCGTCGCTTTCAGGGGAACCCTGGAAGTCTGGCACCTCGCCGTCGCCAGCTTCATCAACGGCTGCGGCTGGGCCACCGACAATCCGCTCCGGCGCATGATGATGGGCGAAGTCATGGGCCGCGATCGCATGGCCATCGCCATGGCGCTCGATGTCGGCGCCGGCAATGTGAGCCGCATGGTAGGGCCTGCCGTCGGCGGCCTGCTGCTGGCGGGCGTCGGCATCGAAGGCGCCTTCCTGCTGAGCGTGGCACTGTACGCGTCGGCCGTCGCCGCCACCTTGATGGTGCGGAGCCACATCCCGTCCTCGCCCGGTGCGGGGGCCGTGCTCGCCCGCACCTGGGAGGGCATGGCGCTCATCTTTTCCGACCGCCGCCTCGGCGCGATCATGGCGGTCACCGTCATCTACAATGTCTTCGCCTGGCCCTTCACCAGCATGATCCCAGTGATCGGCGCCGACCGGCTGCTGCTCGGCCCCGAAGGCGTCGGCCTGCTCACCAGCATCGACGGCGTCGGCGCCTTCGCCGGCTGCGTCCTGCTGGCGCTGTGGCTGACGCCGGGCTGGCATGCCCGCGCCTATGTCGGTGGCACGGCCGCCTATCTGGTCGGGCTGATCGGCTTTGCGGCGGCGCCCACGCCGCTGCTGGCGGGTGTGGCGCTGCTGGTGACCGGCCTCGCCGGCGCCACCTTCGCCACCCTGCAGGCCACGCTCGTCTATCTCGCGGCGCCGATAGAAATGCGCTCGCGCATCCTGGGTGTGCTCTCGGTCTGCATCGGCACCGGCCCGATCGGTTTCGTCTGGCTGGGCTGGCTCGCCGATCTCATCGGAGCGCCCGAGGCCACGGCGATCACCGGCGTGATGGGCCTGCTGGCGCTCGCCGCCACCTGGCCGCTTTGGCGGAGGATTTGAGAAGGAGCCGAAAGCCCGGACGTCAGTAGTAGGCCTTCTCCGACTTTGGCGGATCAATGGTGACAGAAGTCAAACGCTCTTCGCTGGGTCCGCTACGGACGCGATTGCGGATATTGTGTTCCAGCACGGAAAGCTCCGATGCGGCAAAAAAATCGTCGCGATCCTCGCCGGCTTCAAAGTAGCGACCGAGATGGCGTCGGCTGAAATCGCCGAGGAAGATTGCCGACATTTCCGAATCATGGTTCTTCAGAAACGCGAAAGGCCGCTCATCCTTGCGCAGAAGAAGACCGATCAGCCTGATTGCCTTGTAGATCAGCGAACTGTCATGAAACATGACTGCCGAATCCGTCTTCATCATCGGCAGGGCCCACAGGAAATCGCGGAAGCAGGCCTGGTCAGTATGCTCGCCGTCGATGAAAGCGAGATCAAACCGACGATCCGACGACGGCAGCGTGTCGATTGGCCCATCGTGAGTCGTCAGCTTCGTCGTTGCCAGTCCCGCCTCGTGCAGGCGGTCGAGCATCGACTGGGTGGTGATGCCGGCATAGTCGAACAGAGCGCCGCGTTCATCGGGCAGGGTCTTGCCGCGCTCGTCGATGGACAGGATCGACGTGCAGGCTGGGTCCCTGAGAAAGGGCGCCAGGCTGCCGCCGAGAAAGGACCCAATTTCCAGGTAGTCGTAGCAGGGCGCGAAGTCACCCATCAGCCGCTGCGCGGCAAGAAGGAACTCCTTGTCGCGGACGCTGCTCTGCGACTCGATGGGAAAGAGGCGAGCAATTTCGGATGTTTTCGGCATTGTGACGAACCGCCAGGGAAGCAACCAACGAGCAGGGCGATGACATGGGGGAAAGCATCGTGCAAAGCAAGCCTTGTCAAACGAAGTGCTGAAGCAAGCCATGTCCGGCTCGGGGCAAGCGCTACAGGTCGTATTTGGCGACACTGCAGGCCAAGCCCGCAGTGATCCGAAAGCGCACCCGATTTCAGTGTCTTGACAGGCGGCTCATGCTCCTCGGATTTGCAACCGACGAGGATGACCAGGAGTCAGTGCCCGAGATAGCTGCGCCGCAGATCGGGATCGCGGGCGAGGTCGGCGGCGCTGCCGGACAGGGCGATGCGGCCGTTCTCCAGAACGTAGGCGCGGTGGGCGATCGCGAGCGACTGCACGACGTTCTGCTCGACCAGCAGGATCGCGAGGCCTTGCCGGTTGAGCTGGCCGATCAGGCCGAACATTTCCTCGACCAGGAGCGGCGACAGGCCGAGCGAGGGTTCGTCGAGGATCAGCAGCCGGGGCTCGCTCATCAGGCCGCGGCCGATCGCCAGCATCTGCTGCTCGCCGCCCGACAGCGTCCCGGCCGATTGGGTCAATCGCTCGCGCAGGCGCGGGAAGGTTCCGAGCACGCGCTCCAGGTTGGCGGCGCGGTTGGGCTTGCCGCGGCGATAGCTGCCGAGCTCGAGATTGTCGCGCACCGACAGGTTGGGAAAGACGCGGCGGCCTTCCGGCACCTGCACGAGGCCCGCCTCGACGATGCGCATGGAGGAGGCGCCCGTGATCTCCTCGCCCTCGAAGCGGATGGAGCCGCCGAGCGGCCGATAGAGGCCCGAGACGTTGTTGTTGAGCGTGGACTTGCCCGCGCCGTTGCTGCCCAGCAACGCCACGATTTCGCCCGCGCCGACGGTGAGGTCGACGCCGCGCAGCACCTCGATGGCGCCATAGCCCGCGCGTAGAGCTGCGACCTCAAGCACGCAAAACCTTGGCGGCCCCATGGCCGAGATAGGCTTCGATAACGGCTTCGTTATCCGCAATGGCAGCGGGCGTTCCCTCGGCGATCATGCGTCCCTGGTTCAGCACGTAGACGCGTTCGGCGAGGGAGGTCACCGCCTGCATGACATGCTCGATCAGCAGGATGGTGACGCCGGACGCGCGGATGTTCCGGATCACGCCCACGATCTCGACGATCTCCGTCGGGTTGAGCCCGGCCATCACCTCGTCGAGCAGCAGGAGCCGCGGCCCGGTCGCCAGGGCGCGCGCGAGTTCGAGCCGCTTGCGGCCGGCGACGGTGAGGTCGGCGCCGCGCTGGTCGAGCTGGTCCCTCATGCCTACCAGGGCCGCCACGGCCTCGGCTTCACGGGCGGCCAGATGGCGGTCGGCGGTGCGGAAATAGGCGCCGACCATGATGTTCTCGCGCACGCTGATGCCCGCGAAGGGCTGCGTGATCTGGAAGGTGCGAACCATGCCGGCGGCGCAGATGCGATGCGGGGCCAGGCCGGTGATCGGCTTGCCCTCGAAGGAGACCGTGCCGGCATCGGGCCGGTGGAAGCCCGCAATGGTCGCGAACAGGGTCGTCTTGCCCGCACCGTTGGGCCCGATCAGGCCCACGATCTCGCCCGAGGCCACGTCGAGCGAGGCGCTGTCCACGGCCTTGAGGCCGCCGAAGGACTTCGAGATGTCGCGCACCTCAAGCATGGCGCGGCCGTCTCCGGAACAGGCTCATCAGCCCGTCGGGCAGTCGGGCCACGATCAGGATCAGCATGATGCCGTAGACGATGAGGCTGAGCGGCTGGACGTTCTTGAGGGCCGGTACGACGCTGGCCAGCCAGCGCGTCACTTCGTTGATGCCCATCAGGGTGAAGGAGCCGATCAGCGGCCCGAAGATCGTGCCCGCGCCGCCGACCATGCTGACCAGCAGCATCTCGACCGACTTGTCGACGCCGAAGGCA
>CAIYWM010000371.1 GCA_903929895.1 uncultured Alphaproteobacteria bacterium | reverse complement strand
CCGCCACGAAGTCCTTAGGGGCCGCGGCAATGCGAAGAGCCTGCAATGCGGCTACCACGCCTGGACCTGCGATCTCGCGGGTGGCCTGAAGCGCGTGCCGCGCTCGGCGTCGGAGCCGAACTTCAATCTCGCCGATTTCCCCCTGCTGCCGATCCGCGCCGAAGCGCTGGGGCCGTTCGTCTTCGTCAACCTCGACCCCGAGGCGCCGACGGCTGCGTCCTGCTACGGCCCGGTCCTCGACCTGATCGCCGAAAGCGGCGTCGTGCTCGACACGCTGGTACACTACAGCCGCGAGGAATGGCGTTCGAACGCCAACTGGAAGACGATGCTCGAGAACTATCTCGAATGCTATCACTGCGCCGTCGCGCATCCCGGCTTCAACGCCGCGATCGACGTGCGCCCGGATGTCTATACGCTGAAATCACATGGCTATTTCTCGAGCCAGAGCGGCCAGGTTCGGCCTGCCGCTCTGGAGGGCAAGAGCAAGATCGAACTCTACGACGTCGCCGGTACGGTTACGCAGTCGCAGTATCACTTCCTCTGGCCGAACGTGACGATCAACATCAATCCGGGTTTCCCCAACCTGTCGGTCGATGTCTGGACGCCGGACGGACCGAACGCGACGAAGGGCATCTCCGAGCAGTTCTTCGGACCCGGCGTGAGCGACGCGTTCGCGAAGTCGCTCGTCGCCTTCAACAAGCAGGTCGCGGCGGAAGACGATGCGCTCACGGATTCGGTTCAGCGCGGCCTGCTCGGCGGGCTTCCCGACACGGGCCGTTTCCTGACCAACAGCGAACACCTCGTCATCCACTTCCAGAAGATGATCGTCGAGGCCGTGGGCGTCTCCTGAGGCGTCGTTGGGAGAGCGACGCGGCGGGACGGCCGGAAGGCTTCCCCGGAATCCGGTGGAATGATAGCCTCGGCCGCATTCGAGGGTTCCTGTGGCGCGATAAATTTCGCGCAGACAACCACCCGGGAGTAAGCCGATGACAGACACGCTCCAGATCGGAATCCTGTTCTTCCCCGCCGTTACGCAATTGGACGCCATGGGGCCGGCCCAGGTGCTGAGTCGGCTGCCCGGCGCCAAGATGCACATGATCTGGAAGACCCGCGATCCGGTGACAACCGACTCCGGCTTCGCCGTGCTGCCCACCACCACCTTCGCCGACTGCCCGCAGCTCGATGTGATCTGCGTGCCGGGCGGCGTCGGGCAGGTCGCCTTGATGAACGACCTGGAGACACTCGCCTTCCTGCGTCACCAGGCCGAAGGCGCGCGCTTTGTAACCTCGGTTTGCACCGGTTCGCTGGTGCTTGCCGCGGCCGGCCTGCTGAAGGGCTACCGCTCGGCCTGCCACTGGTCGGTGCGCGACGAGCTGGCGGCGTTCGGCGCCATTCCCGTCGCCGACCGCGTCGTGCGCGACCGCAACCGCCTCTCCGGCGGCGGCGTCACCGCGGGCATCGACTTCGGCCTCACGCTTGCAGCCGAACTGGCCGGCGAACAGGTCGCCAGGGCGATCCAGCTCATGATGGAATACGATCCCAATCCGCCGTTCGACAGTGGCAGCCCGGAGAAGGCCGGCCCCGAACTGGTGGCGCTCTACAAGCAGCGCACCGCCGGCATGATGGACCAGCGCCGCGAGGAAAAGCGGACGGCGGCGGCCCGGGTCGCCGCTGCTTCGGCCTGACCCGCGGGTTTCTCCCGCCTTGACTCGTCATCGCGGGAACTTTGCGTACACTACCAGCCTGTGGCGCACTCACCGCGACAACAACAAGAAATAGACCGTTGATCTCCGCCCGTACAACCACGGCAGCCCGATCACTTATTCGGCGAGGGCCACCGAAATGCCCTTCGCATTCACTCGTCGTCTGGCCGCGCAGCGGACGCGAAACCCATCTCAACGGGCACACTCGCTCCAGGCCAGGACTTTACGAGATCTCGAAACCTTCGTAACCGCTGGATCGCATCTTTTCGCACGCCGCTCGATATGTCGGGATTCCGCCCATGTAGGCGAGCAATTCGCGACTGGCACCGTCCGGGCCCTTGCGGCGATACCACGAGTTCCTGTTCTGGCCGAGCAAGGTCGGTTCGGAAACAGCATTGTGGTGAGCCATCCAGGCAGCCTCGGTCTCTGCGGATGGCTGGATCGACTTCAGTCCCTTCTCGCGGACAAAGCCGATGGTGTCGGCTATCCAGTTGCACTGCTGATCGACGCAGACGGGGACATTGCAGATTGCCGCAGCCGGTGCGAATGGCGCCATCGTCATGAACATGTTGGGGAACCCATGCACCTGCATGCCGACCGTTGTCCGCAGCGACGTTTGCCAGAGGCTTCGCAGCGATGCGCCACCGACACCTCGAATATCGATCTTGTTGATCGAGCCAACACCCGCATCGAAGCCTGTCGCGTAGATGATGGTGTCGAGATCATGGTGGCGGGTACCGGTATTTATGCCTGTGGCGTCGATTGAAATGACCGGCTCTTCGCGCAGGTCGACGAGTTCGACATTGTCACGATTGAAGGATTCGTAGAACCCATTCTCAAGAGGCACCCGGCGGCTTCCGAAATAGTAATCCGTCGGAACGAGTTTGGCGGCGACCCTGGGGTCCCTGATCCGCGCCCTGATCTTCTTGCGCACGAACTCCGAGACGAAGGCAGCCGCTTCGGCATTGACACCGGAGTCCGCGAAACTCTCCGACCAGAGCCGCAGGTTGCCGTCGCTCCATATGCTTTCGAGGCGCTGCTCGCGCTGGTCCGGCGGCACATCCTCGAATCGGGGCGGACTTGGCGAGTCGTAGACGAACCCGCCACGCGACTTGTGGACCTTCTCGCGGAGTTCCTCGAAGGATGTCCGCATCCGGGCGAGATCCTGCTTATCGATCTGCGGATTGCGGATGGCGATCGCGTACTGCGGCGTCCTCTGGAACACCGTCAAGTGGGCGACGATCGGCGCAAGCGTCTGGATCACCTGAATCCCGGTCGCGCCGGTGCCGAACACACCTACGCGCTTGCCGGAGAAATCTGTCGCGCCCTTCGGCCAGCGACTTGTGTGATAGCTCTCGCCCGCAAACAGCTCATGCCCCGGAAACGGCGGCACCATCGGTTCGGAGAGGCCGCCGGT
>CAIYWM010000370.1 GCA_903929895.1 uncultured Alphaproteobacteria bacterium | reverse complement strand
GTACCTGACGCGGCCGCGGCACATCGAGATCCAGGTCTTCGCCGACGGGCGGGGGAACTGCCTCTATCTGTTCGAGCGCGACTGCTCGATCCAGCGCCGCCACCAGAAGGTGATCGAGGAAGCGCCGGCGCCGAACATGGACCCGGTGCGGCGCAAGCAGATGGGCGAGGCGGCGGTCGCGGCGGCGCGGGCCATCGGCTACCAGGGCGCCGGCACCGTCGAGTTCATCGCCGACCAGGACGGCACCTTCTTCTTCATGGAGATGAACACCCGCCTGCAGGTCGAGCATCCGGTGACCGAGGCGATCACTGGCCAGGACCTGGTCGAATGGCAGCTCATCGTGGCGGCGGGCGGAAAAATGCCGCTCACGCAGGACGAACTCCGAATCGACGGACACGCCGTCGAGGTTCGCCTCTATGCCGAGGACCCGGCACGGAACTTCCTGCCCTCGACCGGGACTCTGGTGCATCTGAAGCTGCCGGAGGAGGGCGCGCATGTCCGCGTCGATACCGGCGTGCGTCAGGGCGATACGGTGACGCCGTTCTACGATCCCATGATCGCCAAGGTGATCGTGCACGACCGCGATCGCACGTCGGCGCTGCGGCGCATGGCGGCGCTGATGGGCGAAACCGAGGTGGTGGGCGTCACGACCAACTCCGTGCTGCTCAAGGCGTTGTGCTCGCACCCCGCCTTCGTGGGCGGCGAAGTCGATACCGGCTTCATCGAGCGCCATCGTGCGACCTTGTTCGCGAAGCCGGCGCCGGCCGGCGACCGTGCCTTTGCCGTCGCCACCCTGGCGCGCCTGCTCGAATGGCAGGACGCGGCCCAACCGGCGGCAGGTGTTCCGTGGTCGCCGTGGAACCAGCAGAACGGCTTCCGCCTGCTCGAGGAGGGCCATGAGGAAGTGCGCTGGAAGGATGGCGAGCGCGAGGTCGTCGTGATCGCGCGGCGCCTGCGTGGCGGCGGAGTGCGGCTGGAGCTGCCCGAGGGCGCACGCGAGGCTCGCGTGGAGCGGCGCGACGACGGAACCCTGTCGATCGGTCTGGGCCAGGACTCGTTCGTGGCCACGGTCGTGCGGCGCACCGCCCTCGACGGCGGCATCGACTACACGCTGTTCATGGGCGAGGGCAGTAACCGCCTGCGGCTCGTCGATCCCTTGGACGTCACGCAATACGAGGCGACGGCCTCGGCCGATGCCGTGGTCCGAGCGCCGCTGCCGGGCAAGATCATCGACCTGCGGGTCAAGGCCGGCGACACGGTGAGCAAGGGCCAGGCGCTGCTGGTCCTCGAAGCCATGAAGATGGAGCATACGCTCGCCGCGCCGGCTGACGGCACGGTGAAGAGCCTGCGCTATGCGGTGGGCGAGCAGGTGCCGGAGGGCGCCGAGCTCGTCGAGTTCGAATGAGCGTGCCATGAGATCGCGCGCGACGGGGCGGTCCTGCCAATGATGACGATCACTTTCGCCGTGCTGTTGGCGGCGTTCGTGCTCCGTCTTTTGAATCGGCCGCGATCGGCGACGGCCTGTCTCTTCCTGTCCTCCATCATGGCCATCGGCCTCTTCCTATGGGAGATCTACAGTCCCGACTACGGCTTCCGCATGCCGTGGCTGCAGGTCGAGCTGAGGCACGCCGCCCCCGCGGGAAGCAGCTGAATGCCCGGGCTGCGCATCGAACCGTCCATCCTGGTCATGCTGGATCGGCTCGTCCTGCTGCTCCTGACGATGATCCTGTCGGCGGTTCTCACCGCCGCGATGGTGATGCAGTTTGCCTTCGGGGAGATCCCGTGCCCGCTCTGCCTGCTCCAGAGAGTCGCCATGTTCGGCTGCTGCTTCGGGCTGCTTCATCAACTCCGCGCGCGTGAATCGGAGCGGGGCGGCGGTATCGCCCTGCTCTTTGTTCTGCTGCTGCTGGTCATTGCGGCAAGGCAGACCTTGCTGGACATCGTTCCACGCCCCGGTCACGCCTATATCGGCACCGCGGTATTCGGCCTTCACATGCCGGTCTGGTCGGTCGTGATCGGCGTGTGTCTGCTGC
>CAIYWM010000369.1 GCA_903929895.1 uncultured Alphaproteobacteria bacterium | reverse complement strand
GTCGCCGGCAAGTTCGACATGACCTTCCCGGCCGACGTCACCGTGCCGTTGCTGAAGAACATCAAGCGCGACGCCCCCCAGGCGCAGTGCACGATGCGCGAGAGCGGCGTCAGCACCAACCTGATCGTCAATCGCGAGGTCGCCCCCTTCGACGATCCGAGGATCCGCCGCGCCATGGCGCTGACGCTCGATCGCGAGGCCTTCATCAGGATCCTGAGCGAAGGCGAAGGCAGGATGGGCGGCGCCCTGCTGCCGCCGCCCGACGGCGTCTGGGGGCTGCCCGAGGAGAAGCTGAAGGGTCTGATCGGCTATGGCGATGTCGAAAAGTCCCGCGAGGAAGCCCGGAAGCTGATGAAGGAGGCGGGCTACGGGCCTGACAAGCGGTTGAAGCTGAAGGTCAGCACCCGCAACATCGCCACCTACAAGGACCCGGCGGTGATCCTCATCGACCAGCTCAAGCAGATCTGGATCGACGCCGAGCTCGAGATCATCGATACGACGATCTACTACAATCGCGTCTTCAAGAAGGACTATGTCGTCGCGCTCAACCTCACCGGCAGCGCGGTCGACGATCCGGACGTGACCCTGTTCGAGGGCTATGCCTGCGGCTCGCTGCGCAACTACAACAACTACTGCGATCCGGAGATGACCAGGCTGTTCGAGGAACAGTCGCGCGAGACCGACCGCGGGAAGCGGCAGGAAATGGTCTGGGCAATCGACCGCAAGCTGCAGGAGGACGTGGCGCGACCGATCATCAGCCACGGACGCATCGCCGGATGCTGGCAGCCGCACGTCAAGAATGTGACGCTGCACAGCAACAGCATCTACAACAACTGGCGCTTCGAGGACGTCTGGCTCGATCGGTAGGGTCTTTGCCTTCCCCTTTGCGGCATCCGCAAAGGGGAACAGATTGATCAGCCGGCGGCCTTCAGCAGCAGCTTGCCGGAGACGCCCCGGCCTTCGAGGCGGCGGTGCATGTCCGCCGCCTGGCTGAGCGGAAACACTCCCTCGATCGGCACCTTGAGCCAACCCTCGACGAGACCGGCCATCACCTGGTCGACACCCTCCTGCCATTCGGCCGACGTCTGGTCGATATGGCCGAGATGCAGGCGGGTGAAGGTCTGGGAGCGCGGCAGGATGCGCTCGCGGATGTTCTTGAAGGGCTGTCCTTCGGCTTCGCCGATGCTGATGACGTGACCCAGCATCTTCACGACGCCGAACGTCCGATCGAGCATGGTGGCGCCGTAGGAATCGATGGCGAGGTCGACGCCTTTCCCGCCCGTGAAGTCGAGCACGGCGCGCTCGAAATCTTCCTGCGAGGTCACCACGACGCGCGACGCGCCGTAGGCCAGCGCCCGGGCCTCCTTGCCCGGCGTGCCTGTGGTGCCGATGACGCGCGCGCCGGCATGGACGGCGAGCTGGGTGCACATCAGACCGACGCCGCCGCCGATCGCATTGACCAGCACGGTCTCGCCCGGCCCGATGCCGCCATAGATCGTCCACATCATGTGCCAGGCGGTCAGCGCCTGGATGGGAAACGCCGCCCCCACGTCGAGGCCGACCGCATCGGGCAGCTTGATCAGTCCTTTCGCCGACGCGACGCATTTCTCGGCATAGGCGCCGCCCTTCTCCGGGAAGGTCGCGACGCGATCGCCCACCTTCACGTCCGTCACGCCCGGTCCCAGCGCCGCCACCGTTCCCGAGACCTCGAAGCCCAGGATCATGGGATAGGTCATGGGATGCGGATAGATCCCCATGCGGACCTGCGTGTCGGCCCAGTTGCAGCCGGCATAGGCAACATCGATCAGCACCTCGCCCGTACCGGGTACCGGATCGGGCAGATCGGCCAGCACGAGCTGCTCGGGCCCGCCTGTGGCATGGATGACGACGGCCTTCATGGGTTCCTCCCGCGACGCTTACGGCAGGACCCTTGCAGCTTCGATGCCAGAAGCGGACCGGCAGGCGCCCGGACGCTGCTCAGCCTTTCTCCGCCAGCACCTCGCGTAGACGGGCCGTCGCGGCGCGGCCGATGCCGAGCGGGTCGGTCATGCCCTCGAGGACGAGACGGCTGGTCGACCGCGTCGGCGCGTCAACGCGGCGCAACCGGTCGAGGTTGATCATCACCGACCGGCCCAGGCGCACGAACGAGCCGGACGGCAGCACCTCCTCGAAATGCGCCAGCGTCCGCAGGATCATCACCGGCGGCTGCCCGGCCACGAACACACGCACGAAATCGCCGTCGGCGCAGACCGCCACGATCTCCGCCG
>CAIYWM010000368.1 GCA_903929895.1 uncultured Alphaproteobacteria bacterium | reverse complement strand
TTGCCGACGAAGAGATTGTCGGCGATCCACTGCATCTCGACGGCGTTCAGCGTCACCGGGTTTCCCCACCAGGTCTCGAAGTCGAGGAAGCGTGCCGCTTCGGTATCGGCCTTCGAATAGAGATTGTAGGGTTTCTCCCAATAAGTGTTCGCCGGGTTGAGCGATTCGAAATTGGCGACGAGGTTGGCGCCGTCGAACGTGCCGTTGCCGAGATCGCCGGCGAGCGCGGTGAGCCATGTGCCGCCCAGCGTGCCGCCGAGATAGCGCATCGGATTGCGGCCCCGTACGCCCGCCCAGTACGAGAGCGGCGAGCCTGCCAGCAGGATGGGGCCGAACAGATCGGGCCGGATGGCAGCGGTCATCATGATCTGCCAACCGGCCTGGCAATTGCCGACCACCACCGGCTTGCTTTCCGCCTCGGGGTGGCGCACGGCGACGGCTTCGAGGAACGCCGCTTCGGCAACGCAGACATCGGCGATCGTCTGCTGCGGCATCGGCTTGGCCAGGAATCCTACGAAGTAGCAGGCATGGCCGGCGGCGAGGGCGACGCCGATCTCGCTCTCGTGTTTCATCCCGCCGATGCCGGGGCCGTGTCCCGCGCGCGGGTCGACCACCACATAGGGCGGCTTCGCCGGGTCGATGACCGTGCCCTCGGGCGGGGGCACGCTGACGAGAACGTAGTTCACCGGCCGGGGCAGCGTGCGCCCGTCGAGCACCACTTCGAAGGCGAAACCCAGCACATGCGGCGCATTCTCGGCCGCCCGCGTGACGAAGGTATTGCCGCGCTCTCGCAGGACATCGAGCGTCAGGATCGACCTCTGCCAGGCGTCGAGCCAGTATTCCTGGAAGATATTGAGATTGGCTCGGTCTGCCATTTCGGCGATCTCCAGATTCCGGAAGGTGCGCCCTTGATCCACTTTATGCTGCACCGCGGCATTGACCTTAATCAAGTGAACAGCGGATGACGTCCCGAGGCCGAAGTGAAGATGCGAGAGTTCACAGCTGGCGCGTCACACGCAGCGGAAACGAACGTAGTAGTTGATCTCGCTGACCAGGCGCTCGCTGACGATCTGCGGGCTGAGGCTCCGGACCTTGCAGACTTCGCGGCTGACGCGGGCCGCGGCTTCCTCGCCGCGGGCGCGCTCGCTGGCCGGGTCTGGATCGATCACTACAGCGTCGCGCACGATCAGCAGGTCGAATTCATTCGGCGTGCCGGTGGGCGAGAGATTGGCCTTCATGCGCTTGCCGGCGATGTTGATGGTGCGCGACGAGGTGCCTTCGATCGTCTGCTGATCGTGGCACGCGCCCATCGCAATGCCTGCGAGGGCTGCGGCGAAGGACAGGGCGGGACGCTGCAGGTTCATGGCTTTCCTCTGGGGGAGAGTATGCGCGTCTCCCCGGGGTACCCTTGATCAATGTCAATGCGCGCCCGGCCGGACGGTAGACGATGTCTGCTCAGTGGGAGGAGAGAGCATGAAGCGGATTTCCGACGCGCCTGCGGGCGCCTGGCCGGGGCCGTCATGCCGGCGGCGCGGGTTGCTCTTCCTGTCGCTGGCGGCTGCGGTGACGGCGGCCACCCTTCCGGCCCTCGCGCAGGCGCCGACTGCCGCGGCCGCGGCGTCGCCGTCCGGCAAGAAGCCCTTCTCGCCGCAGGAACTCGACCAGATCCTCGCGCCCATCGCGCTCTATGACGACGCACTGCTGTCGCAGGTGCTGATGGCCTCGACCTATCCGCTCGAGATCGTCGAGGCCGCGCGCTGGCAGCAGGCCAATCCCGGCCCGACGGGCGATGCCGCCGTCGCGGCCGTGGCCGACAAGACATGGGACGTCAGCGTGAAGTCGCTGGTCGCCTTCCCAACCGTGCTGAAGCAGATGAACGAGCAGCTCGACTGGACCCAGACGCTGGGGGACGCGCTGCTCGGCCAGCAGGCCGATGTCGCGGCCTCGATCCAGCGGCTGCGCGCCAAGGCGGCCGCGGCGGGCACGCTGAAGACCGGCGCCGGTCCGCAATACACCGTATCGACCGAGACGCAGGGCAGCGAGACCGTCTATGCCATCGCGCAGAGCAGCCCGCAGGTCGTCTACGTCCCGAGCTACGATCCCAAGACCGCCTACGGAACCTGGTCCGAACCAGCCTATCCGCCGACCACCTGGCCGCTGGGCGGGGCGCTGATGCGCGGCCTCATGTGGGGCGCGGGGATCGCGGCCGCCGGCGCCCTGTTCGGCGGCTGGCGCTGGGGTTATGGCGGCGGCGGCTGGGGCAACAGCTACACGACGGTGAACGTCAATCGTGCGGTAAACATCGACCGCAACTTCAATCGCAACAACATCGGCGACGGCGGCCGCTGGCAGCACCAGGTCGACCATCGTCGCGGCGTCGCCTATCGCGACCCGGCGACGCGCCAGCAGTTCGGCCAGAATCGGCCGGGGGCGGAACA
>CAIYWM010000367.1 GCA_903929895.1 uncultured Alphaproteobacteria bacterium | reverse complement strand
GCGTCGTAGCCTGATGACCGCCCTTGCCGCCACGCTCCTGGTCGGCCTTTCGCGAGTCGCGCAGTCACAGGACACAGCCAAGAAGCCGTTCACGCCCGAGCAGCTCGACCAGATGCTGGCGCCGATCGCGCTCTATCCCGACGCCCTGCTCGCGCAGTCCCTGATGGCGGCGAGCTATCCGCTGGAGGTCGTCGAGGCGGCCCGCTGGTCCAAGGCCAATCCGGCCCTGAAGGGCGATGCCGCCGTCGCGGCCGTCAAGGACAAGAGCTGGGACGTCAGCGTGAAGTCGCTGGTCGCCTTCCCGCAGGTCATCAGCCAGCTCAGCGACAATCTCGACTGGATGCAGAAGGTCGGCGACGCGATGATCGCCCAGCAGCAGGATGTCGCCGATTCGATCCAGCGCCTGCGCGCCAGGGCGGCCGACGCCGGCAATCTGCAGAGCGGCAAGGAGCAGACGGTCACCTCGCAGGGATCGGGTGCCGATCGAACCATTGTCATCGCACCGACCAACCCGGAAGTGATTTACGTACCGGCCTACAATCCCAACACTGCCTATGGGACGTGGCCCTACCCGGCCTACCCGCCGACCTATTATCCGCCACCGCCGGGCTACGGCTATGGCTCGGCCCTGCTGCGCGGCCTGATGTTCGGTGTCGGCATTGCGGCCGCCGGCGCGATCTTCGGCGGTTGGAACTGGGGACGCGGCAACAGTTACGTCAACGTGAACGTCAATCGCGCGGTCAACATCGACCGTAACTTCAACGTCAACAACATCAACAACGGTCGCTGGCAGCACGAGCCGATCCATCGCAAGGGCGTAGCCTATCGCGATCCGGCGACCCGTGAGCGCTTCAACCAGGTGCGCCCGGGCGCCGACCAGCGCCAGGAATTCCGCGGCCGCCTCGAGAACCGCCCCGCCGCCGGACAGGCCAATGCCCGCCCCAACCTGCCCAATCGCCCGGCGGGCAGCGGCCCGGCGCAACGTCCCAACGTCACCAATCGCGCCGCCGGCGGCCAGCATCCCAACTTCCAGAACCATGCCGGCGCCCCGCGCGGCGGCGGCGCGATCCGCGGCACCAACAACGGGCAGCAGGTCAATCGCGAGGCCGCCCGTGGTCGGGCGCAGCAATCGCGGGCGGCCACGCACCCGTCAGGTGGTGGAGGGCGCGCTGGTGGAGGCGGCGGCGGTGGTGCGCGCGCCGGCGGAGGCGGCGGCGGCGGTGCGCGCGCCGGCGGAGGCGGCGGTGGCCATGCAGGTGGCGGCAATCGCGGCGGAGGACGGCAATGAGCGCTTCAATGTTCCGGAGGGCGTTTCTCGCCCTCGTCCTGGCGGCCGGAGTCGCGACCGCCTTTGCGACGGGTGCATCGGCGCAATCGGCGAAGCCTCAGGGCTTCGCAACACCCGAGGCCGCCGCCGACGCGCTCACCGACGCAATCAGGCGCGACGACAGCAAGGCCGTCGGTGCGATACTGGGCAGCGGCTGGCGCGACCTCGTGCTGGGCCGACCGGAGGACGAGGCGCAGCTGCGCGAGAAGTTCCTCGAAGCCTGGGACGCCCGCCACAAGGTCGTCGTCGACGGCAACAAGGCGACGATCGAGGCTGGCACCACCGGCTGGACGGGTCCCATTCCGATCGTCAGGGACGGCGACCAGTGGCGCTTCGACACTGAGGCCGGCCGCCAGGAGATCACGGCGCGCCGCATCGGCCGCAACGAGCTGTCGGTCATCCAGAGCCTGCTGGCGCTGGTCGATGCCCAGCATGATTATGCGGCCCTCGACCCGATGAAGGTCGGCGCTCCGGTCTATGCGCGGCGGCTGCTCAGCTCGCCGGGCAGGAAGGACGGACTCTACTGGGATACGGCCCCCGGCGAGCCCGAAAGCCCGATCGGCCCGGCGCTGGCAACCGCGCAGGCGCACGGGCAAGGCGGTACGGAAGATGGCTACTACGGCTATCGCTTCCGCCTGCTCTACGCCCAGGGCCCGGATGCACCCGGCGGTGCCTACGACTATCTGGTCAAGGATCGCATGATCGGCGGCTTCGCCATCCTCGCCTGGCCGATCCGCTACGACGACACCGGCGTGATGACCTTCATGGTCAACCAGGACGGCGTGGTCTACGAGCAGGACCTCGGCCCCGATACCGCGACCAAGGCCGCCGCCATTACCGTCTACAATCCGGACAAGGCCTGGGAGAAGGCTGATACGACCCCGCCGTGACGGTGGACACTGGAGTCTTTCCGTCTCACTTCGAACCATTCACCTCATCCTGAGGAGCCGCGCGAAGCGCGGCGTCTCGAAGGATGGGCAACAGACGCGGTGCTCGTGCCCACCCTTCGAGACGCTCACTGCGTTCGCTCCTCAGGGTGAGGTCAGTGTTGTGATGCTCGGATCGAGTCAGTCTTGCCTGGAAAACTCCAGGCTCGATCAGGTCCGCTTCGGCTGCGGCGGAACGGGCTTCTTTTCGCCCTGCTTGTCCATCACGAGGTCGAAGCCCTCGCGCTTGCCGTCGCAGGGATTGTCGCCTTCGGCCAGGCGCCAGGCCTGCGACTTGCCCGAGCGGCGGAAGGTGAGCAGGCCGGCCACCTTGCAGGGCGTGCCCTTCTCGACCGTGGCGACCCGGAAGGCGACCTCGCCGCGAACCTGAATGACGCCCGCCGCGATGCGCTCGACGACACCGTCGATGGAAACCCAGTCGCCCTCGGTACCGGGCGCGACGCTGTCGAGACGGCCCTTCACGGTCCAGAGATTGCCTTGGCGGGTCACCGTCACTTCGCCGGGCTTGGCGCCCTTGATCTTGAAATGGCGGCCCCACGTGATCTTGCGTGCGTCCGCGAAAAGCTGCGCCTCGGCGTCGGAATCGATGACCGTCCGTTCGACCTTCGGCGGCGCCGGCGGCAGGGGCGAGGAGAGTTGGGCAGGGGACGCGCCGCGCTCGGTCACCGGCGCCCGCTCCGGAGGCGGCGCCGGATAATAGGAAGTCGGCGGCTGCGGAGCGGCGGCAGGCTGCGCGAAGGCCGGCACGGCGAGGACCAGCGCACCGAGGAGGGTGATCGACGAGAGGGCTTTGTTCATTTGGCTGTATTTTACCTGACCGGTCCTCGCGAGGCTATCGCTTCCCGCCAGCGGGCGGCGCCGGAGGGGGCGCGGCAGGGGGCGCGGCCGGGCCTCCGCCGGCAAGCCCTGCCTCGGCGCGGCGGGCCGCCGGCGAAGTCGGCGGGACCAGCTTCAGCACGCGGTTGAAGTCGGCGTTGGCGGCGTCACGCGACCCGCGGGCGAGATGGATGAGGCCGCGCTCGAGCAGCGCCTCGGAATGGTCCGGCGCGATCGACAGGGCGCGATTGACGTCGACCAGGGCGCGGCCGGGATCGCGGGCATTGCGCCAGGCCGCCGCGCGCAGCACCAGCACCTCGACATCGTCCTGGCGCAGGCGGATGGCCTGGTCGAAGTCCGAGATGGCACGCGGCCACGACTGCATGGCGGCGTAGGAGAGACCGCGATCGATCCAGAGGTCGGGATCGTTGGTCTTGAGCTCCAGGGCCCGGCTCTGCGCGGCGGCGGCCTTTTCGGCGGCGCCGGCCTCCATCCAGGCCTGTCCGGCCTGGGCGTACAGTTCGGCGCGCAGACCCGGCCGGTCCTGGCCCATGTCGCGGGCGATGGCCTCGAACTGCGCCGCGGCCTGGGCATGCTTGCCCGACCGGAACATGGCGACGGCAACGCAGTGGCGGGCGCCCATGCCCCCGCCTTCGACGATCCACTTCTCGGCCGCCGGCAGCGCCTTCAGCGGCTCCATCCGCGCGAGCTGCATGCACTCGGTGTAGCGGCGAACGTGATCGGGACGCGTTTCCAGCGCGGAAGGTCCGGGCAAGGACGTGGCGGGCGCCGGGATCACGGGAATGGGCTGCGCGAGCGACGGCGACGCGGCGAGAAGGCCGAGCAGCGGCCACAGATTCTTTGCTTTGAACAACATGGTTGAAAAGAACCGTGCGGAGGCGTTCCTGACAAGATGACAAGACGACTTTTCATTTTCGGCCTGGGCTTCAGCGGCCTTGAAATCGCCAAGCTTGCGATGGCGGAAGGCTGGACCGTGGCCGGCACCTGCACCAGCGAAGAGAAAGCACGCAGGCTGCGCGAAGCCGGCATCGAGGCGCACAGGTTCGATGGCACCGTCCCGCTGTCGCCCGAGGCCTTCGGTGAGCCCACGCACGTCCTCTGCACGATCGCGCCGGGCGAGTCCGGCGACCCGGTGCTGCGCACCTGCCGACCTCTGCTCGATCGGGCGCGCTGGCTGGGATACCTCTCGACCACCGGCGTTTATGGCGACCACGAGGGCGGCTGGGTCGACGAGACGACACCGGCCCTTCCTACGCAGCCGCGCAGCCGGCAGCGTCTCGCCGCCGAACAGGGCTGGCGCGAGCTTGCCTCCGCGACCGGCGCGTCCCTCCACATCCTGCGGCTGCCCGGCATCTACGGACCCGGTCGCAGCACCCTCGACCGCGTGAGAGCGGGAGCGGCACAGCGCATCGACAAGCCCGGCCAGGTCTTCTCGCGCATCCATGTCGAGGATATTGCCGCCAGCGCCCTCAAGGCCACGGCGCGCGAAGACGGGAAGGTCGAACTCTGGAACGTGGCCGACGACCTGCCGGCCCCGAATGCCGACGTCATCGCCTATGCCTGCGAGCTGCTGGGACGTCCGGTGCCGCCGGCCATTCCCTGGGACGAAGCCGCACCCACGATGTCGGCGATGGCGCGCTCCTTCTATTCGGAGAATCGCCGCGTCCGGAACGACAAGCTCAAGCGCGACCTCGGCGTCGTGCTGCGCTATCCGACCTATCGCGAAGGCCTGAAGGCGATCGCGGCCGCCGCCAACTAGAGTCTCTCCGTCTCAACTTGACCCTTTCACCTCATCCTGAGGAGTCGTGCGAAGCGTGGCGTCTCGAAGGATGGGCAACAGACGCGGTGCTCGTGCCCACCCTTCGAGACGCACACTGCGTTCGCTCCTTGTATCAAGAAGGGGCCGGGCCGGCGGAGAGTCGC
>CAIYWM010000366.1 GCA_903929895.1 uncultured Alphaproteobacteria bacterium | reverse complement strand
GGAGGCGGCATGGTCCACCACCTGCCCCGCGGCATCGAACCGGTAGGCGCGCAGGTTGCTCGTGCCCCAATCCACCCCGATCATGCGGCTCCTCCCCTGGGATGTTCCCAGTGGCGGCGTTTCAGCCACCGATCGCACAAGACCGCAAGCCCGCGCGCCGTTCCCTGCCGGCTGGCCCGGGTCAGATCGGCAGGTTCGCCAGCTTCTCCACCAGCCGCCCGCCCAGCCCGGTGAACGCCATCGAAATCGCCGCCGCGAGCGTGCCGATCACCACGGCATACTCCACTGCCACCGTTCCGCGCTCGTCCCTGGCCGTTCCCGGCCAGCAGGAAGAAAAAAAGGTCAATGCAGTGCTTTCGGAATATGGCGTGAATGACAATCGCTGTAGCGGTATGGATACAATCTGCCACGAATTCGCTACATCAATCTTTCAATCGAACCCCCGCTCGCGCCCAGTTGTCCGCACGGGGGGCTGGTGTCGGGGGCCCCAATGCGCCATATGCTCACCCTCGGCGCTTTTCGTTCTGGGCTGAACGCCTCGCAAGTCCCGCCTTCTGGTTGTCTTCGCACTGGTTCTCCCTGCCTCGAAAATCAATACCGGCCCGCCAAACAGCGCGGGGCGCCGGAGACGAAGGAGACTCGCGATGACGACAGGAACGGTTAAGTGGTTCAACACCACCAAGGGCTATGGCTTCATTCAGCCTGACGACGGCTCCAAGGATGTGTTCGTGCACATCTCCGCCGTGGAGCGTGCCGGCATGAGCCTGAAGGAAGGCCAGAAGGTCGGTTACGACCTGGAGCGTGGCCAGCAGGGCAAGATGTCCGCCGTCAACCTCAAGAACGCCTAAAGCGGAGAAAGGGCGCGGGCGCTTGCCCCCGCCCACCCGCAAATTCGCCGTCGGCGACCGGGTGGAACTCTCCCCCGGTCGGTCCGACCCCCCACGCTTCAGCGCGTCAAATGTCGTGGCCGGCACCTACACGATCGTGGGCCTCATGCCGTGGCAAGGCACCGACTACCAGTACCGCGTGAAGCATGCCCGCGACCAGCACGAACGCGTGGTCAGCGAGACCGAGCTTCGCCGCGGATGAACAGGGGCTGCAATGGTTTTCAAGGTTAACTACAACCAGCAGCGCAATGAGCGCGATCGCGCCAAGCAGGCGAAGAAAGACGCCAAGCTGCGCGAGAAGGAGGCGGAAGTCGCCCGCCGCCGCAACACCCGCGACGAGTCCCCCAACCCCGAAAATCCGGTACAGGAGGACGAACAGAATGGCCCCACCTAGGCGCCGCATCGAAACCAGCTTCATCGCCTTCGACGTCACCTATGTCGACGGCACCCAAACCTCCAACCGCCGCGTCCCCGCCACCGCCCTTACCGGCCTGGAAGGCGACGCAGCCGCACAGCCCATCATCGAGCAGCAGGACCGCGAACTCGGCCAGGCCTCCGGCCGCCCCCGCCCCGCCATCCGCTCCCTCGCCCGCAGCCCTGCCAAGGGTTAGCCAGCGTAGCGTTCATAATAGACGAACGCATGC
>CAIYWM010000365.1 GCA_903929895.1 uncultured Alphaproteobacteria bacterium | reverse complement strand
CGACAGATGAAGCGCTTCTGAAGACATCGGCCCAGGTCGCTTCCCAACCTGCCGCCGGTAGCCGCGAGGAGCGGCTGAAGACCCACGTGGAGACGCGCGGCAGGATCTGTGAGGAATGGCTTCCATTGTGGCGGGCACTCAACGCCAACCAGGGTGATTCGGCGGATCTCAAGGCGCGGATCCGCCTTATCCGCGAGATGGTCATTCGGCGCATCGAGGAAACGTACGCGCCGGAACTCTCGACCGTCGACGAGTGCGAGCGGCGCCAGACAGTCCTGGCCATTGAGGCGCTGGTCGATTTCGACAGTTGGGCGCGCATGCGGGGGCTGTTCGGATTGTCGTCCGAGGATGCCTGCAGTGTGTGGAAGCGGGCCATCGACCGTCTCCTGCCGCCAACCCCGCCTGTTTCTTGACGCTTCGGCCGCCGGAGCGTAGGAAGGCGCCGCTTCGTCGGGAGCGATCTGCGATGGCGGCCGTAGCTCAGTTGGTTAGAGCGCCAGATTGTGATTCTGGATGTCGCCGGTTCAATTCCGGTCGGCCGCCCCAATCGCCCTCACGAGAAGCACTCCATGTCTGAAATGCGCGACCTCGTTCCCAGAGACGAACTGGCTCTCCTGAACTGTGCCGAGATGGCGCGGGCCGATGCCTTTGCGATCGCTGGCGGAGTGTCCGGCAGGGTTCTCATGGCGGCGGCGGGCCGTGCCGTCGCCGCGGCTGTGATGCAGCATCACGCCCGGCGGCCGACCGTCGTGCTTTGCGGGCCGGGAAACAACGGCGGCGACGGCTTCGTCGCGGCGCGACACCTGCAGGAGGCGGGGTGGCCGGTCCGTCTCGTTCTTTTCGGGACTTTCGGTAGCCTCAAAGGCGACGCCGCTTGGGCGGCGGGGACATGGGCGGGTCCGGTCGAGCGCTGGTCCTCGGCGTTGCTCGACGACGCGCCTCTCGTGATAGATGCCATATTCGGCGCGGGCCTCAGTCGTGCGATCGAAGGAGAGATCGGTGTCGCCATCGAGCTGGTGAACGCTAGGGAACTGCCCGTCGTCGCCGTGGATGTGCCGAGCGGCCTGCACGGCGATACCGGGGAAATCATCGGTCCCGCGTTCGAGGCAGAAACGACCGTGACGTTCTTTCGGGGCAAGCCCGGCCACTATTCCGTCGAGGGATTGCGGCGCTGCGGCCACCTGCACATCGCGGACATCGGCATTCCAGCCAACGCCCTTACCGAGATCGACCCCCGGGTCTGGCTGAACGGCCCGGCTCTGTGGGCGCATCTGCTCCGGCGCAACGACATTGCCGATCACAAGTACGCGCGCGGTCACCTCACGATCCTGGCGGGCCCTCATGCCACGGGCGCGGCGCGCCTCGCCGCGCTGGCCGGTCGCCGGGTGGGGGCGGGACTGGTCACGATCGCGGCCTTTCGGTCGACGTTGCCGGCGTTCCAGGCGGCGGAGCCGGGCAACCTCATCGTCGAAGCAGACGACGGCGCGATGTTTGCCCACCTGCTGGGCGACGAGCGGCGCAATGCCATTCTGATAGGGCCGGGATCGGGGACGGGCGACCGAACGAGAGAGGCGGTCCTCTCGGCCCTCGATGCGAGTCGCAGTGTCGTTCTCGACGCCGACGCCATCACCGTATTTGCGGCGGAACCGGATCTTCTCTTTGGCCGCGTTCGTGGTCCGACATTGCTCACCCCTCATGAAGGAGAGTTCCGCCGGCTGTTTCCTGACCTCGGCCACGGCGCGGGCAAGCTGGACCGGGTGAGGCGAGCGGCGGCGCGAAGCGGGGCGACCATCCTGTTGAAGGGGCCGGACACGGTGATCGCCGAACCGGACGGGCGCGCGGTCATCAACGTGCACGCCTCGCCGGCTCTCGCGACGGCGGGATCGGGCGACGTGCTCGCCGGAACGATCGGCGGGCTGCTGGCACAAGGGCTCACGCCGTTCGGCGCAGCCGCGGCGGCCGCCTGGCTGCATGGACATTGTGCTCGGCTGTTCGGCGGTCCCGGCCTGATCGCCGAGGATTTGCCCGCGCTTCTTCCGCGCGCACTTCAGTCGGTGTCGTCCTTCAATTGACCGGTTGGCGGGGTCGGGCTAAGAGGCGCGCGATTCGGCCTTCGCGGCACGCCCCGATGGCTCAGAATGTGATTTGGGCTGGCTTCGGGCGGGCGTGGTGGAATTGGTAGACACGCGAGATTTAGGTTCTCGTGCCGCAAGGCGTGGGGGTTCAAGTCCCTCCGCCCGCACCAGGAAATGGAAGTGAGACAATGCAAGTTACGGAACTCTCGGCTGAAGGCCTGAAGCACCAGTTCAAGATCGTCGTCCCGTCGAGCGAGCTGACGTCGAAGATCGACGAGCGCCTCGCCGAAATGGCGAAGACCGCGGCCCTGCCGGGCTTCCGTCCGGGCAAGGTGCCGGTCAGCCTGCTGAAGAAGCAGTATGGCCAGGCGCTGTTCGGCGAGGCTGTTGAGGCGGCCGTCAACACCAGCACGGCGAAGGCGATCGAGGATCGTGGCCTCAAGCCCGCGCTGCAGCCGCGTGTCGACCTCAAGCAGCTCGAGGAAGGCAAGGACGTCGAGTTCGAGGTCGTCGTCGAGGTGCTGCCCGAGATCGGCAAGCTCGATTTCTCGGGCGTCGAGCTCGAGCGGCTCAAGGCCGAGGTCCCGGAGAAGGACATTGACGAGGCGCTCGAGCGCATCGCCAAGGCGAACCGCGAGCAGAAGCCCGTCGATCCGCCGCGTGCCGCGCAGAAGGGCGATGCGATCAAGCTCGACTTCGTGGGATCGGTGGATGGTGTCGAGTTCCCCGGCGGTGCAGCCCAGGACTACGTGCTGGAGATCGGCTCAGG